>CAZNWP010000019.1:0-18320 GCA_964576995.1 uncultured Christensenella sp.
TCTTTTAAAACGATTTGTCAACCGATATTTACGTATAAAAAAATTTTTTTATCTAAAAGACGAGTAAAATCGAGTCGAACGCAAAATTCCGTAACGATTTAGAGTAAAAATTCGCAATATCGGTTGACTAAACGGCGTAATAATGATAAACTTAATAATGGTATAAAAAATAACTCTTAGGAGACGGAATATGATAAAAATAGCGATAGATACACTCGGCGGGGACAACAGCCCCGAAGCAAACGTCATAGGCGCGCTTACCGCGCTTGAAAAATTAAACGATATGGATATTTATCTCGTCGGAGACGAGACGGCGATTAACCGCGTATTGCAAGACAAAAAATACGACAAGGAACGTGTAAAAATCGTACACGCTCCCGACGTTATCGACTGCCACGACAAACCGACGGAAGCGATAAGAATTAAAAAAGACAGTTCGCTTTATAAATGCCTCGAATTGCTTAAATCCGAAGAAGGCGTAAACGCAATGGTAAGCACGGGCTCTACGGGCGCGTTGCTCGCGGGCGCGGTGCTTAAACTCGGAAGAATAAAAGGCGTTAAACGCCCCGCGTTCTGCCCTCTGCTCCCCACGGTAACGGGCGATTTCGTCGCAATGTGCGATAGCGGCGCAAACCTCGAACCCGACGAACTCCAACTCACCCAATTCGGCGTAATGGCAAACCTTTACTTAAAGAAAGCGTACGGAATAAAACATCCGCGCGTCGCGCTCTTAAACGTCGGAACGGAAGAAGAAAAGGGCGACGAGATACGCAAAGCGGTATATCGCAACCTTAAAAACGACCCCGAAATAAACTTCGTCGGCAATATGGAAAGCAGAGATTTTATATCGGGCAAGTACGACCTCGTAGTGTGCGACGGATTTTCCGGCAACGTTTTACTTAAATCGACGGAAGGAAGTTGCCTTGAACTGTTAAAACTTTTGAAAAAAGCGTTGACGAAAAACTTCAAAAACAAAATGGGCGCGTTGCTAATCAAAAAAGATATAACGGCGATAAAATCGCTTATGGATTACAACAACTACGGCGGAGCGGTGCTGTTAGGCTGCAAAAAGACGGTAGTAAAAGGACACGGCTCTAGCAAAGCGTTATCTATATTTCACTGCGTAGAACAAGCCTATAATATGGAAAAGAACGGTTTACGCGAAGCGATTGGCGAAGAGATAATAAAAACGACAGAGACCGTTGCGGAATAATTTTCCGAAAGGCTCCCCCGTTTTATAACCGTTATTAACTTGATATAACTCCTCCCTCCGACGGAATATACTCGTCGGAGGGATTGTGCTTTTGCGTTATTTAGACGCGTTTTACACCTCGTAGAAAGAAAGTTCGTTTTCGAGCATATACTTGACTTGCTCTATTTTCCACGATACGCGCTCTTTGCTCGCGGCGTACTTCATAGACGGTTCGAAACCGATGGCGGAGTCTTTCTCTATATACTCGATACTCTCGCGCGCGTTTTCGATTTCGCGTTCGGCAACGGTACGAATCGCGTTTACGTATTCTCTTATTTTGCCGACGGGCGAACCGAGTTTTAATAAGGTTTTGTATCTATGGAACTCTTTCACGTTATAAACGGTTTTAACGCAACAGTTTATATACTTGCCGAGATTTATCAAGCGTTCGAGGCTCGCTTTGCCGCATCGTTCTAATTCGGCAATGCCCTTTTGCATAAGTTCGGACATTTTGACAAGCATACGCATTTCGCCGCGTTCTCTAACGGCGTAAGGCGTTCCGTTATCGCCGAAGCCTAAACACAAGCCGTTTTCGAACTGTCCGTATAAGGGCGACCAAATCGCGTTGCCCATTTCAACGTCGGGTTCTTCGACGGGTTGTATTCCTTTTATCAAGCATAAAGGATAAACCGTGCCGACTCTCAAAGGACCGTACTGTTCTTCTATCGTGGTGGGAAGATATTTTATCGCGTCGCTCCAAAATTTAAGTCCGCGTTTTAAGCGTTCGTCGCAAAACCCGTATTCCGCTTTTAACGCGCGCTCTAAATTGTCTGCGTACCCGCGCGAATAATACGACAGATATGCAAGCCTTGCAATAAAACTCGGATACGCGCCGTAATGGTGCCCTTCCATAAGTCCGCATAAACCGTACTCGTCGTGCGAGAAATTTATATCTTTATGGCGTTCCGTCCAAGCGTACGGAAACGGAAGATACGGAGTCGTTCCGAAGTCCCAAGTTCTGCCCGCGGTATTTACCATAGAATACAGTTTTATGCCGCGTTTTTTCGCCGCGCGCGCTTCGCTCTTAAAATACGCGCCCGCTTGCGGGTGAGCGATGGAATAGTCGGAAACTTTTTCGTATACGCCGCACACCTTATACTTTTCGAACATCTCGAAAGTAACGAGAAGAGATATATCGTTCGGCAATTTATCTATCAGAGCAAGTCTATCCTTTTCGGGAGCCCAGCCCCAATTATACGTCCAGAACACCACGTCGGCGTCCTTTTTATACCGTCTTATGCTATCGCGAATAAGGCATATCCAATCGGCGTAATCGTAACACGGCCACCACCCCGGGGAGGGTTTGTTTTCGAGTATTCCCTCTTTCGGGTACTCGTTGTATTTATGCTTAACGACGTGTTCGTCGTCGCTTAAAAACTCGACGGACTCGCCTACGAATACCATACCTTTCAAATCGGGGCAAGCCTTAAACAACGAGCCGTAAAGTTCGTCGTAAACCTTAACCGCGTTTTCGGCGTGCGGATTTAAGAAGTTTGATATATAGCAATACGCGTACACGTCTATACCGAATTTTTTCGCTCTGCCGCACAACTCGTTAAAATCGAGATGACCTTGCGTCGTTTCGTCCACGCCTCTTACGAACAAGAGGATTGCGTCGTACCCGTAATGCGCGAGCGTCGATAAATATCCGTCGGGATATTCGTCCAGCCCGTACGCGGAATGAACCATTCTCGGTGAATAAGGCATCTTGCGCGTTTGCTTTCCACGCTTTAAGGCGGCAAAACGCCGTTCTTTAATTAAAAATTCGAGATAGTATATCGCTTGCGCGACGCTTCTGTCGTTTACGCCGCTCAAAACAACGGCGTCCGATACGCCGATATCGAATTTAATCGGAAGGGACGAACGCCCCTCGGTTTTAAGCGTAATAAACGCGTCGTCGTTATCGACCAACTTTGCGGATATTCCGAAAAACCTCGCCGCAAACTCGATAAAATCGTCCAAAGCGGTAAGCGTAACCGTACCCGCGTTACGCGCGTTTATAGTCAGAGTTTTCGGCAACGCAAGTTCGCCTTGCTCGGCGGGCGCGCCGTCCGCTATAAAATTCGCGTGAGGATCGACGAGTTCACGTCTAAAATCGTATTTAGCCATAATTTGCACTCCGTGCGATATTATTTAATTCTTTCTTCTAAGGATTTAAGCGCCGCTTCGACCATTTTCGCGCCGAGTTCGAGATTCGCTTTTCTCGCGCTTTCGGTAAACCAATGCTTTTTATCGTCTATTCTGTCGAGTTTAACGCAGTCGGGATACAACGCCATTAAAATACTGCTTTCAAACTCGCCCGCGTGATCGTAACCCGTGGCGTTTTGCACTTCGGTCGTCATAGTCGGGATAACTTTTATCCACGTGAACGGGTTGTTCGCACCCTCTAACTGTTCGTAATAGTCGGCGTAACTTTCGCTACCCCACCAACCTTCGCCGAGCGTCTCTTGGAGATATTCCATCGTCGCGCGCTTCGCCGCGGTGCGGTAACAAAGCGTCATAGGCATTTCGCTTTCTTGTTCGAATTGGTGATGTATAACGACGTAAATATTCTTAAAGCCCGCGCAAAGAAAACTCTTAAACACGTAGTACACGTAATCTTCAAACGCACGTTCGGGAACGTGTACCGTTCCGCTCTTTTTGTCGCCTACGGCGTAACTCGACGGACTGTAAGAAATGCTCGGCGCAATCATAATCTCTTTGCGTTCGGCGAGTTTATTTATCAAGCCTTCCGCGACGAGCGTATCGCAACCGTACGAGCAATGCGGACCGTGATATTCCACCGTTCCGCCCGCGATAACGAGCGGCAAGTTGTTGTCTTGAACGTATTTTACCTCTCTCGGAAAAGATCTGTCCAATATCATAATATTCTCCTTTATTCGGCGTAACCGAGCGTGGTGTAATAAGCGAGGTTGGTTTGTCTGTTGTCGAGTCTTCCGTACTGCAATACGATATTGCCGTCCGCTTCGATTTTCATAGCGTACTGCGTTTCGAACGGTACGACGTATCCGCTCATATCGTTTACGTTGTTCATACGGAAGCATCTGACGGACTTCGCTTTCACCGTCCACTCTATTTTATCATAACACGGTTCGTCCGTAAAGTAAAGCGTTACTTTAATTTTTACGTCTTTTTCGTTGTCGTTTACTATAATAACGCTTTCGTGTCCTTTTAATATGCCTTCGCCCTCTTTGGGAAGTTCGCAATCGGGAATTATCCAATTTTTCTTGCCAATAGCCATAATATTACTCCTTATAAAAATATAGTTTTCGCGCCGCCGTCGTAACGGCGGCGCGAAAAACCGATTAGAATTCTAATTCTATAATGCCTTTTTTAAGATAGTCGGTATAACTTTCGTATCCGTTTTCTTTAACCGCGATACCCTTTTCCCAACGGCAACCGAAGGTGGGACCGGAAATGAACGTATCTACTTGGAACGTCATATTCTTTTCGAGTTTATAATCACTGCTCGTTTCCATCCAAGGCGCTTCGACTTCTATCATACCCGTACCGTGGCAAGGTCCGTAAACGTAATTTTTTTCGTATCCGTTGTCCTTAAACGCTTGCAAGAAACGCTTCGCAACGTCGCTTGCAACTACACCCGCTTTAATTTGTTCGCAAGTCCATTCGTGCATTTTGCGGCAGAATTCAACGAGTTCGCGGCGTTCGCCCTCTAACTTGCCCATAACGACGGGAAGACCGATTGCGGGCGAATATCCGTCGATTTTCGCGGAGAGGTTAAGTTGCACGATATCGCCTTTCTTAATCTCTCTATATCTCGAACGGGAGATAGCGTGGCGGGTACTTTCTTCACTGAATACGTACATAGGAAGTCCTTCGTATTCCGCACCGTTTTCGTAAATAACTCTCTGCGCTACGCCGACCATTTGCAATTCGGTAACGCCGGGTTTTAAGCATTTGATAACTTCGTCGGTAGCAAGTTCGATAATTCTAAAACCTTCTTTAATGCAGGCAAGTTCGTTTTCGCTCTTGATTTTGCGGAGGTTTACCATTATGTCGTTGCACTTAACTATTTCCGCTTTAGGGAAAGAGTCTTTCAAGCCTTCGTAAATGGGAAGAGTACATTCGACGTAAGAACCGAGACCGATTTTAATATTTTCGCCGGTAACTCCGATTGCCTTAAACACGTCGTTAAACGTGCTAGCTTGAAGTTCGGGGTACGCGGGATCGGCGGACTCTCTGAATTCTTTCAATACGAATACTTTGTCGAGTTTGCCCATATCTCTGCCGAAGATAGCGGATTCTGGACCGACTAAAAGCGCGGCGTCTCCGCTCGCGGAGATAGCGACGCCCGCTCTTTCGAAAAGAGGCCAAAAGCCCGAGAAATATCTCGCATTCGCGTAATCGCTTTCGGTAGAGGCTACGACCATAACGTCGAGTCCTTTTTCGCGCAGCATTTTAGCCGCTCTTTCAATTCTCTCACGATATTCGTGATCGGGTATACATATTCTTTGCATAATTTTCACTCCTATATTGTTTTTATTTAATTTTATCACACTTACAGTCGGTTGTCTTTACAAAATCGTAAGTCGTTTTTAATATTTCGTAAATTTATTGACAAAAAATCAAATATATGATAGAATAGCGATATGGAATTTAAGTTAAAAAAACTCACGCCGTGTTTAAGCGTGAAAGAAATAGCGAACGTTCACTTTTTCGTTTTCCCCGAGAACTATTACACGGGCAAGGACAAGCACTTTTTTACGGAAATGGTGTACGTGTCGTCGGGCGTACTCGATATACGTTCGGACAGTTACAACGGAACTCTTAAAAAAGGCGAAGCGATTTTTCACGCGCCGGACGAAAACCACGCGCTATCCTGCGTTAAAGGCAACGCGCCGACGGTTATAATAATAGGTTTTACGCACACCTCCGCCCCCGCCGCCCTTTACGGGAAAGCGGTTGCGTTTAACGCGTACGAGACGCAACTCCTCGCCAATATCGTAAAAGAAGGCAGAAACGTTTTCGCGCCGCCGTACGACGTGCCGACGTCGGATATGCAAAAGAAAAAAAACATTCCGTTCGGCGCGGAACAGAATCTTAAAAACTGTATAGAGATGCTTTGTATAAGCGTTATACGTCGCGGACTCGTTAAAAACGAAAAAGAACGCACCGCGATAGGCGGATTTGACGTTAAAGAAACGGTAAAGTACGTCGACGAAAACTTTAAGGAAAAAATCACGATTGACGAACTGTCGTTTATATTCGGAACCAACCGTTCGACTTTGTGCAGAGAATTTAAGTCGGCGACGAAAATGAGCGTCAACGAATACGTAACGGAGAAAAAACTCGCGGAAGCCAAACGTTTGCTCGTCGAAACGGACGATACGGTAACCGAGATTGCCGAAAATCTTAATTTTTCGTGCATACATTATTTCACGGCGTTTTTCAAAACACGCACGGGTTTATCGCCGACGGAATATAAATCAACGGCTCGGAGACAACTATAGCCACGCGCCGTAAATTATTTATTATTGATTTTACTCACCGCATACAAAGTCAATAATCGGCGTTACGTCGTCAAGCGAATGAGGGTGATGCTTACATAATGTAAGAATTTTTTTATAATCAGTTCGACGCAAATGCTTTTCGTGCTTTTTACTGTTACGTTCTAGCGATATTGCCACGTTCCGCTACGTTTCGTTCGCAATGACGTGGAGTGAGGAATTGCCTCAACGGTACCGTTTTCCTCCGCGTCTCCGCTACGCCACGATTAACTAATCCGACACAGTCGTCCGCAACGACGAAGAAAAGATAGGAAAACATCATGCTTCGTTTTGGCACGATTCTAATATTTAAGGCGACACGAAGCCGCCTTTTTATATCCTTATATTATTTAATCTCGACGTCGTTTTCGGCAACGTCTTTGTTACGTTTTAATAAATCCCAATTAAGACCGTCCGCGGAATAATTTTCAACGTAGTCGATAACTTCTTGCTCGTCGGCAAGAGTCGTATAGAGTTTTTTGCACTCGTCGTTCACGAACTTCTTTGCGATGACGGTATCGAACGTTTCGTCCAAGAAGTCGTAATACCCCGCGACGTTATATACGGCAATCGCTTTTTTATGTCTGCCGAGTTGTTTTAAGGTAAGCACCTCGAAAAACTCTTCAAACGTTCCGATGCCGCCGGGGACGATAATAAACGCGTCGCAACCGTCCTCCATCGTCTGTTTTCTTTGAGCCATCGTTTCGGTAAAAACGAGTTCGTCGCACTCGTAATAAATGCCCTCGTACCCGTTCTCTTCGAAAAAGCGGGGAATAACGCCTTTCACCTTTGCGCCCGCATCGTGAAACCCGCGCGCCGCCGCGCCCATAAGTCCCTCGCTACCCGCGCCGAAAATAAGGGAATGTCCGCGTTCTCCCAGTCTTTTGCAAAG
Organism: uncultured Christensenella sp.; assembly: GCA_964576995.1. Taxonomy (GTDB): domain Bacteria; phylum Bacillota; class Clostridia; order Christensenellales; family Borkfalkiaceae; genus UBA1259. Next base: position 7,652 of record CAZNWP010000019.1, read on the forward strand.
TTCGTAACACTTCGTTTTATAAATTTCGTCGACCGCTTCGCTTGCCGCGCCGAATACGCAAATAACCATATAATAAGCCTCCTGAATTTTATCCGCGAAACACGGTTTATTTTAATACACTTACGCAAAAACTGCCTACCACCCGCTTAGCGTGCGCAAAAAAAAGTAATAGTTAATAGTGAATAGGTGCGGGCGGGATTAGTACGGTCCTACCCACAAGTTTTTCAATTTCGGATAAATCACTATTTCCGTTTCAGACGACTCTTTCGTTCCGAATACGTATTCGTCGTTAATCGTTTCATTGTTATACTCTTTCTTTTCGCCGTTTACGACGATTATCCAACCGTCTATTTTGTAATTGTCGTTTTTATCGTAATATCCCTTCGGAATATTTCTTGACAATAATTTCTCGCCTTCATTAACCGTAAATTCCGTTATAATACTTTCGGTATAATTTATCACTTTGGCGTTTGCCGAAGATCTTATATCCGTGTTAGACAACTTAACCGTGTAAATTTTAGAGTAAATCGCCACGAAATATTTGTCGCCGGTATCCGTTGAATTTATCTGTTCGATTTTATCCGTGCCGGAGATAGGTTTGCCGTCTTTATCTACTTCGCGCCAATACAGAAAACCTCTACCCGCCTTTTTCGGGCTCGGCAGCAGTACCGTATCTCCCGTTTTATAGGTACGGACAACGTTTGCGCCTTCATCAAAACTTCCGCCATTTAAATTATACGTAATGCTATATCCGCGGGTTTCCCATTTTGCGTAAACGGTCAAATTCTCGGCGTACTTCCACGCGCTTTCTATTATCGTATTACCGCTACCGTCTTTCTCGGTATTCCACCCCGCGAAAACGTAATTCTCTCTTTCCACCGAGGGAAGTTCGGGAACGCTGCCGTATTTAACCTTAATCGACTCTACGGTTGCCGTCGCGCCGTTAGCATCGAACGATATAGTATATTCTTCGGCCTCCCATTTTGCGACGATCGTAATCTCACCCGTTCTATTTTTAATTTCGGTGATTACGGTTTCGTCTCCGTCTATGTTCCAACCCTTAAAAGCATAACCCGTTTTCGTCGGCTTAACTTGCGAAATGTCGACCGTTTCGTTATCTCTATAAAACTGCGGTTCGCCGCTTAACGTTCCGCCGTCTAAATTCCAATTGATATTATTTACTTCACCTTCTACCCATACCGCGTAAGCGATAACGTTTCTCGTTATATCCCAACTCCTTCCCGCGTTGAGAGTCTCGCCGCTTTCCGCGGAGTCGATTTTCCAACCGACAAAAGAATAACCGTCTTCTCTTACAAGCGTCGGGAGTGCGGGAACTTTGTCCCCGTAAGCGAGTTTAATTTCCGTAACGTCGCCGTCGTTAAACGTACCGCCGTTAGCGTCTAAGGTTATCTTAAACTCGGGCCACATTTTCCAACGAGCCTTTACGGTACAATCTTCGGTAATATACTGAATTGCAGTATCCCACCCTTCAAAAGTATACCCTTCGCGATAATATTCGGGAGCCTTATCTAAAAGATCCTTACCGGACTTACCCGTTATAACTTCCTCACCTTCTACGAGAACACCGCCGTTTCCGTCGAAAGTAACGGTAAAAACCTGAGCGCAAGCCGCCGCAAAAATCATACACGCCACGAACGTTAGAGAAAGCAGCGTAACACAAATTTTCTTCATATAGCCACCCCCCCCCGCGAAATTCTCCTTTTTCCGCCGACGCCATCGGTGAACGATTCACAGAGGGACCGTATATTATTGTACCATAATTGAAGTATATATGCAAATAAAAAGCCTGATTTTCCGCGAGAATTTGGTTTTTTAACAATTTTTGTGCATTTTTAACAAGAATTTATGCCGCTCACGCGCCGTACTTTGACATAATTTTTAACAACGCACCGAGTCCGTCGTTTATTTTTTCTTTTAATTCGGAGTCTACGTTACCGCGCTCCGCAAGGGCAATCGCGGAACTCAAATCGCCGACGGTCTTTTTATCCGCCGCGGACAGAGAATAATAATCGAGCCGCGACAGCACCGCGCGAACGTGTTCGCAATCTATATCGCAAGGCTTTATTTTTCCTTCGGGGCGTTCGCCGAACGGCTTTAACGCGGATATACCCCGCCCCTTTTCGTCGGTTAAGGGAGCAACGCGTCGGCGCGGAAGTTCGTCCCGTTCGTTCTCTTTTTCCGCGCTCTTAACGCTTCCGTCGATAAACCTTACCAATTCCCTCTGTTTATCGGTTATCTCTTTTCGCTTTTCGGGAACGGTAAGCACCGCGCCCGACAAGAGAGCGGAGAGCGCCGCTATTATAAGCAACGGCGCGTACTCGCCGCTATACACCGACGACGCCGACTGCACGAGTATCGCCGCCGCGGAACACGCGAAAAATCGAACGCGTTTTTTTACGCCGTAACCGTTTAAGTTAAGCGCAAGCGCAAGTTCGATTATAAACGCAAGCGCGACGAGCCCCGCCGCCGAGATAAACACCGCGCCGCGCCCGTCGCACAAAATTCTTTTTAAGATATCGCTCGTTTTTTCGGACATACTTCCCCGCTTTCGGAGGCGCAACCTCCGCCGACGTTATTTCGTACGCACATTATACTTTTATATCGGTGAAAAAACGCGACTTGTTTTGCCGAATTACCGCGTTTTTTAGGGAATATCAACCACCGCGCCCGAAAACAGATTGACTATTATTTTTTTCGTAACCTTTTTAGAGAGCAAGCCTTCGGCTACTTCGGCGTAAAGATCCAACTGCTTTCCGTACCGCGTTATTAAAAGTTCTTCCGACGCGAGCGAATATTTATAATCTATCACGGTAATATCGTTTTCGCCTACCGCCAAAAGGTCTACGACGCCTTGAAGCAGAACGCGTTCGTCGCTATCGCACGCAAAAACGGAACGCGCCGGCAATTCCGCGATAAAACTCTTTTCGCGAAACAATAGTTTGTCGCCGAGACTCTTAAACACTTCGCTGTTAGCCGCGCGACAAATACGCCCTAACGAAACTCCCGCAAGTTCGTCCTCCGTCAAAACTCCGCCGTCTAGCATCTCTTTTATTTGCAAGTCGAACTCGTTCGCGCGGGAAAAGTCGAAGTTTTCCATTATTTTATGCGCGACTACGCCTTTCCGCTCGTCCGTCGCCCCGTAATTCTCGCGCGTAGCGTTGATCTTCTCGCCTTGGCTCGCGTCCGCGTAATGTGCCGCGGCGGTTACCGCGGTTTTAAGCGGCAGTTTAACGTCAAGCTCGAACGGATACGTAAACGCGAAACGCTTCTTCATTTCATCTATAAGTTTTTCGTCGGTACGGCTCAATAAAATCTTGCGCGGTTCGCGAGAATATTCCGTCGAATCGAGGTCGTTTTCCGTCCATACCGTAACGGGCATATCCGCGGGAACGTAGTCTAAAAAACTGCTCGCGCCGAAAAATTCCGATTTACGTTTATCCGCTTGCCCTTCGAAAGTCAAATGCAAAGAATACGCCGCTCTCGTCGTTGCGACGTAAAACAAGCGAAGTTCTTCTTTCATTCTGTTATCGCGGAGTTTTTCTTTAATCAACCCGCGTAACGGCGTGGCGGAAAAGGTTCTTTTTTCGTCGTCGTAAAATCTAACGGCAAACCCGTAATCCCTATCCGACAAAACTTCGGCGGATTCGTCGCTCGTATTCGATCTGCGCTCTAATCCGCATACGATAACAACGGGAAATTCAAGCCCTTTCGAGGCGTGTATCGTCATTATTCTGACGTTATCCTCACCCCCGCACTCAGACACGGTGAACGAATCGCCGCCGTTCTCCGCCTTTCTTAAAAACTCGGACACGGTGTACTGTTTGCCTCCGTTTTCGGTGAGAGACAATAACCGCTTAACCCGCGCCGCTTTCTTTTCGCCGAGAGGCTCGGACAAAAGGTATTCTTCGTAATCGCTGTCGCTTATTATCCGCGACAAAATTCTGCCCGCGCCGTAATAGTCGGATAAAAATCTTATCTTCGCAAAGTACTCGTTAAACTCGGTTACGCGTTTTTTTAACGGCGTATCGGCGTTTTCGGCGTAATACTTAAACGCTTTTAAAAAGCCGCCTCGTCTTCCTGCATAATTGTCCGAATAGTAAAGGGCGATTTCCGCTAAATCTTCTTCGCCAAACCCGCCGATCGGGCTTTTTAAGACGGACACCAAAGACGCGTCGTCCGTAAAGCGGTCGATGAGTTTTAACGCGTTTATAAGCGTCGCCGTTTCTGGGTATTCGCAAATATTCTGTTTAACTTCCGACGCCACGGGTATGCCGCGCGCGACGAGCCCGTTCACGAGATTTTCGACGTACGCCCCGCTCTTGTTCCGCGACAGTATAACTATATCGGAATACCCTACGCGCTTGTTTTTCTTCTCTTTCGGATCGTAATATTCTTTCGTAAGTTCGCCGCGTATCACGTTCGCTATAAGCGCGGATATATCGGGTTTTACGCGCGAATCGTCTTTGCGTATCTCTTCTAACAAATCGTATACGCGCGGCTCTTCTTTTTCGCGTTCCGCCTTTTCTTTCATAAACAAATGCAGTTCCGCGCGCCCCGCGCCGCCGCCCGCGTACACTCCGCCCGCAATCAACGCGGACGAGGTTTTGTAATTCTGTCCGAAAAACTCTTCCGTCATAGAATACGAGAACACGTCGTTCACCGCGTTTATTACCGCGTCCGACGATCTGAAATTGTGATTTAAAAGCACCGTCTTTTCGCCTTGCTCGCGCATACGCTTCAACTTACTCGAAAAAATCTCGGGACGGCACCCGCGGAATCCGTATATGCTCTGCTTCACGTCGCCGACCATAAAAACGTTATCGTTCGCGATTTTCGATATAATCGCTTCTTGTACCCCGTTTACGTCCTGATATTCGTCGACGAAAATATATTTATAACGATTTTTAATCGCAAGCAACGCTTCTTCGTCGCTTAATACGCGCAACGCTCTCCGCTCTAAGTCGGCAAAGTCGAGCGCGTTCTCGCCCTCTTTTTTCTCGGCGTACTTTTCGCCGAATTTGCGCACGAGCCTAAATAGGTTTTCGGTGTGTTCTTTTAAGACGCTTAATCTGCCCGCGTCCGTCTTCTCGTCGGTTAGGTTGTCGCAAAACCTCTTTATCGCTTCTTTAAGCGTTTTACGCGCCGCGACGGCGGCTGCCTTTAACGCTTCCTCCTCTTCGGTTTTCGCTTTTATCGAATAGGTCGGGTTATAATTCTCGTAAGCCTTAACCGCGTATAGCCCGCGCTTTTTTATATTTTCTATTTCGTCTAACATTCCCGATACGAACGCGACGCCGCCGTCGTTTTCCGCGTTCCGAAAGCCGAACAGAATACGCTCTAACTCGCGCGAAACGACGTTTAACGACTTTATAAGGCAGTCCTCGTAATCGGCTAACACTTGCGCGTAACCGCTTTCCGTATAGCGGTCCGACGTTCTTTGCATAAACTCGTCAAAATCGCTTTCCGACTCGCAATAGTCGTAAAGTTCCGCAACGAGTTCTTTGAGCGATTTATCCGAACGCTTCTTTTTGTATCTGTCGGAGAGCGTTAAAAACCATTGCTCTTTCCCGTCGTAGAATTCCTTAAAGGTTTCGTCCATAGCGTCGAGGCGCAACGCCGCCGCCTCGTCTCCGTCTATAATCTTAAAATCGGGTGCAACGCCCGCCGCAAAAAAATACGTCCGTATTATTCTTCCGCAAAAAGCGTGCAACGTGCATATATCCGCGGTGTATACGTCCGAAAGTTGTTCGGCGAGTTGCGTTTCGCCTTGCGCGATTTTTTCCGACAACGCCTTTTTTAAGCGTTCTTTCATTTCGCTTGCCGCCGCTTCGGTAAACGTGGCGGCAAGGATCTCGCGAACGTTCGCTTTTCCTTCGCATATCAAGCGAATGGCGCGTTCTATCATAACGAAAGTTTTTCCACTCCCCGCGGACGCCGATACGAGAACGTCGCCCTCGTCGTGCATTATCGCTTCTCTTTGTTCCGCTTTAAGTTCAGGCATCTTTACCGTCCTCCTTCTCGTCGTTCTCCACCGCTTTAAGTATAGTCTCGCCGTCCACGTCTTTTATACCACGCACCGTCGGTTTTTCCGCGCCGCATATCGCGCGAAATCCGCAATACTCGCACGCTTTCGAAACGGGCGAAGCCGCGATTATTCCGTCCTCTAACTCGCGCGCGGCGTTCTCGCTTACTTTTAACGCGTACTTTACGAGCGCGTTCATCGTCTTTTCGTCGTAAGCGTTTTTCGTCTTGCTCTTTCCCTTAGCCGCGGGAATAAATCCGCTCTTTCCGTTTTCCGCGTAACTTCTGTCTTGCGCGATTATGACGTCCTCGTCGTCGAGCGTTTTGCCGACCGCGAGGGTTTTCTGCTTGTCGCCCGACTTCTTAAAAGAGTCCGCCACGGGAACGTAGTACGCGCCCGCCAGTTTTTTGTCGTTTACCGCCGCCGCGTATAAGAAGAGTTGGACTTTAGTCCCGCCGAACAGTTCTTTTTCGGAATCGTCGGCAGAACCCGTTTTATAGTCAATTATGCGGCAATAATCTTTATACGTATCTACTCTGTCGATTTTTCCGGACAGTTTAACCTTTCCGTCCAATAGCGGCACGGCGGGATAATATCCGCCGTCGCCAAACCGCACTTCCGTGTGCGTTTTGTCCGTCTTAAAATCCGACGACTTTAACCACGCGTAAAAATTCTTGCAATACTTTTCGCACTCGCGAATTAACGCGTAGAGCGCCGCTTCGGACTCCGCGTCCGATCGGAATCCCGCGTAATCGGGATTATCCGTCGCGACGGCTACCGCCGCTTCGTAACATTGTTTAAACGTAAACGTTTCGTTTATGCCGTCCGCCTTCTCCATAAACGCCTTGAATATCTCGTGAGCGAGGTTGCCGTTTTTAAGCGCGTCCGGTCTGCCGTCATCGCGCTCTTTAACGCCGAGCCCGTGCAAAATAAACGAACGGTACGGGCATTTGTAAAAATCTTCTATCGCCGTGGGCGAGGTAACGTTTTTAAGCAACGCGCGAGCGTTTTCCGTCAAGCGTATTTTCAGTTCTTTGCCGCTATGCTCCAACAGTTTTTTCGCGCGTTCCGTTCCCGCCGCGGCGTAATACGACGCGCCCGTCGTGAAGTCTGGTATCGCGCCCTCTATAAACTTGCCGCAAGCGTACGCGAAATTCTTTAAGCCTTGCTTTTCAGTCAGAAACCCGTTGCCCGCGGGGAACGGCTTTACGGTAAACGCGCGCTCGATAAACTCAAGCGCTTCGCTCTTGACGTTCTTACCGCCCGAAAAATCCGCTATCGGGTAAGAAACGAACAGTTTTTCGCCGAACGACGCCGCGCCCGTCGCCACGTTCTCGCGCTCTCTGTGATTTACGATTTTAATTTTCGGCTCGACCAAAACTTTTATCTCCGCAAGTCTGTCTATGTCGTCGTCAGTCAGTAACGCCGAATCTTCTTGCGTTCTCGGCACAGCCGACGTTAAGCCCGTTACGAAAAGGTATTTCGCGCGAGACAACGCCGCTTCTTTAAATCCGCCTATAAAAACCGCGTCGTTATATTGAGGTATAACCGACAATTCCAACGCGGCTACGCCGCTTGAAAACACTCTGCCATACTCGAACGGGGTTATTTCCGTTTCACCGAGTATTTCGCGCATCTCGGATATTATTCCCGTTATCGCGTCGTATATTTGATCGTTGACGGCGGCGTCCTCGTTTTCGCCCTCTTTTCTCAATTCGTCCGACGCACGCTCTATTTTTAATTTAACGTCTAATATCTCGTAAGCGCGCGTTACGTCAAACCGCGATAATGCGTCTACGACAACTTGCCTAAACGCTTCAAACTGCGCGTACTTCTCGTCGCCGTCGTTTTCGAGCGGTTTTTTCAACGCGGAATAATTAACGTTATGCCGCACGAGATAATCGTCGAATTCGTCCGCGAACGTTTTATCTTCGCACACGAGCGGATTTTTAAAGAACGGCGCGAAAGTCTTTCTCGACAAACCGTACTTAAAAACGTCGATATAACTCTCGGTGAAAGATATAAGCGGATTGACGGGCGAAACTTTTCGCTCGTCGAAAAAGTACGGAATATCGACGGCTTCGAACGCGCTCTTTACCGAACGCTTATACGTGTCGGAATCCGAAACTATTACCGTAATATCGCGATATCTGCAATCGCCCGACGTAACGAGTTCTTTTATCGTCTCCGCGACGCGTTCCGCCTCCGCGGCGGGGTTGCGCGCGGAAAGAACGCAAACTTTGTCCGTTATAATTTTTTCCTTTTTATAAAGCGGATTAAACAAGCCGTCCGCAATCGCCCCGCCTTCCGCCGTGTAACCGTCCTCGTCTCTGCGCTCTTTATACGAAACGCCGAGCGACGCGCAAACCTTTCTGAAAGCGTCCGCCGTCTCGTTTACGAACGCGAAACGGTTATCGCCCTCGGGCAAAATCGCCGTAACGTTCTTCGCCGTCGATACGAGCGCGCGAACCACGTCGAGCGTTTCCGCCGTAAAGCCAGTATAGCCGACGATATAAACGTCGGCGCGTCTTATTTCTTCCGAACCCCTTATAATATTCGGTAAATCGAGCAACGCGGAGTTTTGATCTTCGAACCCGTTATCGCTTAAAAACTTTTCGTACGCCTCGTAAACCGTCGCGATATCGTGTAATTTTAACGACAGTATGCCGTCCGAACTTTCCGCCGCGGTTTTTGCGTCCGACACGGTAACGTTCGCGCTCTTCAACTGCGAAATCAATTCGAACATAGACGGAGCGAGAGAGGTTTTGGCGCGATTTAATTTTAATAGCGCGACTTCGCCGAGAACGCGCTTAACAACCATTGCCGATCCCTCTTTGGAAAGGGTTTTTATCTCGGTTTTTTTCGCGCGGAGATAATTGCCGAACGAATATACGTCGGTATTAAAACTGCCCTTGCACTCGGAACAAATAACGCGTTCCGTCATAAGCGAAACTTTTTCTTCGCAGAAAACGAGGTTGCGCCCGTCGAGCCCCGACGTCTTGCCTTTTAATTCCTTTTTCAGAGATTCGAATAGCCCGAAACGGGATTTTGCGGTAATTAATTTAATCATACGTCTATTGTATCACATATTTACACCAAAAACTGTCATATTTTAATTTTTTTTATTTTTAAAGTTTTACAAATCTTAATAAATGTGGTAAAATAGATTGGTAAATATGTTTTATACGGAGAAAACCGAAAATGAAAAAAAGATTTTTAGCCTTGCTTCTCGCGATAATCGTCGTAGTGCCTTGCTTCTGCGGTTGCAGTTGTTCGTCGCTTAACACACTCTCGTTTACTAACGCGTTCTACGACAAACCGCGCGCCGGTTATAAAGAAACGCTCGAGTACGACGTTACCTATTCCGACGCGAAAAAAGATTCGTCTTTAACGAAAGATTATCTCGACTTCTCGTTCTCGGACGGAAAGTATACTTCAACGCTCGAAATATACCAAGAAATTCCCGAATCGTATCGCGATAAATTTACGCTCCCCGCGGAAGGAACGCGTAACCTATATAAACTCGAAACGGAACTTTCGATAAAATCGCATTACGTCAGCGGCGGCAAAACCTACGATAACGACGATAAAATAACGTCCGTCGTGTTTTTCAATTCGTGCGATTACTCTTTCACGCCGATATATTCCGAAACGCACGCCAAATACGCCGCGGTGTATTCGGCAAACGGCTCCGCATTGATTAAAATCGCGGAATCGAATAACTCCGTAACGTATAACGACTCGAAATATACGGTTAAAGCGAAAAACGCCGTTTACGACTTCGGCGACGAAAACCCGACTTTCACCGAAACGGAAAAAAGTTACGAATACGAAAGCCGTACTCTTATAGATAACGCGCAACTTCTTTTCGCGTTAAGAAACGTAACGATAGAAGAGGAAGGCTCTTTAAGTCTGCCCGTCGTCTCCGTCGGTTACGGCGAATATAAAACGTTACTCGTCAAAAACACCGCGGAAACGCAACGCGCCGTAACGGTAAACGGTGAAGAAAAAACTATTACCGTCAAAAATCTTACGTTCGCGATAAGCAGCCAAAACGACTCGGGTGTAAGCCAAACCGTGGTAATACAAAAAAATATCGCCGAAAACGATAAAGCGTGGCTCGTCTCTTATAGCGAACCGTTAATTACGCAAAACTCCGCCGTTCGCCTCGGCGCGCTCGATTACGAACTTAAACAAGCGACGTATAACACCTAAAAAGACAATAAAATCTAATCAAAAATATTTACAAACTAATTTATCACAACTACAAAACTCAAAAACTACAAACACCGCCCAACCTTAATAGGTTGAGCGGTATTTGCTTCTTTATATATATTTTCCTTTGTAACACTTATTTCGGCGATTTTTATTTTACGGCTTATCATAATGCAAATCAAAATTGTTACTATACGGCTTTTTCTCATAAACAAACTCCTAAAAATTCAAATAAAACAAAATGCCGCCTGCAAAGCAAACGGCATTTAGTAAAAATGCTCTATTCGCTTTGTTGCGACACAAATTTAACTTTTTATCTTATAAAGCAAAGATATAATATGTATAATGCGAAACAGATACACTCTTACACAAAGAGTATACTTCGCCCTATAAGATATTAAATTTGGTCGC
>CAZNWP010000020.1:0-18253 GCA_964576995.1 uncultured Christensenella sp.
CGTCCCGCCGATCTTTGCGTATAATCCGTTTAACACTTTTTCTGTTTCTCCTTTTCCCGTTATAAACGAAGCGGCGCGTTACGCGCCGTCTTTCGTGTAATGCTTAATTTTTTAACGACGAGATATAGCGTTACGCCGTAGCCAGCCGCGCCGTTCGCGCTAGTCGTCGAGTAACAGTTTTTGCGCGTTTTTATACATAATTTTATCGTACACGCTCTCGCTTATTTTATTATCGTCTTTCAAATCCTTGAAAAACTTAACGAACGGCGACAGATCGACGTTCACGTTGCACGCGTCCGTTCCGAAGTATAATCTATCTTGAAATTCGTTTAAGAATTTAACGCAATACTCTTTGTCTCGCGACAAGTTAAGTATAGGCGTTCCGTCGGATAAATCGCATTGCAAATTCTCGTAACGTCTTAAAAGTTTCGGGACGACGCCTTCACGAAATTCGCCGTCGGGTATTCTTCCCACTTGATCGTCTCCGCTAAAATTCATTATAAACGCTCTTTCGCCCGGCGTATCGAGTTTGCCGAGTTCCGCCCAAAACACGGGGCCGTGTCCGAAAATCTTCAGTTTCGGAAATCTTTGCAAGGTATGCTCTAACTGCGGCAACCCCGGATCGTCGTATAATCCGAAGTCTCCGCTTAATTGATCGCTTCCGTCGAAAACGATAGGCATATCCACGTCGTTAGCCGCGGAAAACAAATTTTGTACCATCGGGTGCATAAGCGGCAAGTTAGGCATAACCTCGCCCACACCCTTACAACCTTTATTTTTATAATATTCCAAAGCCTTATAAAGCGGCGCTCTGTCCGTATTCGTCATTGCTCTGGGATCTACGTTGCAATAAGGTATAAACCTGTCGGGATATTCTTTGCAAATATCCAAAATCTCGTCAACCGACTGCGGAAAATACATTTCGGGATTGACTACGGGTAACAATACCGCCTTGCTAACGCCTATTTCGTCGTACGTTTTTATCAATCTTTCGGGATCGTAAAACGGCGTAACGAAAGGCAACGGGTGTCTATATACGTGAGAATGTATGTCGATAATCATTGTTTTAATTCCTTATTTTTTAATTTCTCTCCGATTTCCTTTAATATATCTACCGACGGAGCGGGTATTCTGCCTAGATAATCGGGTCCGACGTTCAATAAAAGATTAACGCCGCGTTTATTTAAGTGTTCTTTTATTTTTATAATTTCGTCGGCGGACTTCCAATTATTATCAAATCCCTTATAGCCCCACGTGTCGTTCATCGTAACGGGTGCTTCCCATAATCCGTCCAAACATTCGTCGTCGGTAATTTCGTTGTCCGCAAAAGAATGTATATCGCCTATTCCGTTGCCCACGCGGGACGGAACTAAGCAATCGGGTTGATAATTTTTTATTAAATCGTAAATTTCCTTACTTTGGCGAGAAGTTATCTCGCACGGATCGTCGCACCAGATAAGCAATAAATCGCCGTATTTCGTCAACAACTCTTTCAATTGCGGTTTAATTTTCTTCTCTAAGCAAATATTATAGTCTTTTTTCGCTTTATCGGGAAAATCCCAATTATTAGCCCAATCGCAACCGAATTTCGGATCGACGTAGTTTATTCCGCCGCCGTGTTCTTCGTGAAAGTCCAATTCCTGCGAGTAGTAAAGTCCGAGTTTTAAGCCGTATTTTCTGCAAGCTTTGGCGAGTTCGTCAACGACGTCGCGCTTAAAAGGAGTTGCGTCGACGACGTTATAATTATCGACTTCCGACTTAAACATACAAAAACCGTCTTGATGCTTCGTGGTGAACACGATATAAGTCATTCCCGCCTCTTTAGCGAGTTTAACCCATTCTTCCGCGTCGAAAAACACGGGGTTAAACGCCGCCGTCAATTTTTCGTATTCTTTAATGGGAATTTTATAATAGGTCATTAACCATTCGCCGGGGTAATCCGTTCTCTTACCCTTCCACTCGCCCGCGGTAAGACTGTACAGTCCCCAATGAATAAACATTCCGAATTGCGCTTGCTTAAACCATTCTTTATTAGTCATATTTATCTTTTAACTCCTATTATCGTTTAATTTTTAATAATTTACTTTCGTGCGGTTCTAACTCGAACGAAAAAGCGTTTTGACGTTCAATGCGGTTTTCCCACACGAACTCCGTCTCGTGCGCGCCGAAACCTAATCCTACGTCCGCGTTAGAAAACTCGACCTTTTTCGACTCTTCGTCGAAGTTGAATACCGCAACCGTTATATAACTTTCGTCCTTGCAGTCGAACGCGGAATTTATATAATATATATCGGGAAGGTTGACGCCTTTTTTTCTGTAATCGTACTTTGCGAAATACACGTTCTCGCCGTTATTTAAATATTGAACCGCGCGTTGCAACACTTTTAGACGAGGATTGCTTTCGTCGACGAGCGAAAAGCGTCCCGAAATTTCGACCAAAGATCGCGTAATAATTTGAAAGTTAACCGCCGTCATAAAATCTCTGTCGTTTAGTCCCGGAAGTAAGCCGATCGAGTCGCTGTTCGGAACGAACAAATCTCCCGCGTGCGCGGATAACGCCGCAACGCCCCAGAACGCCGTCGTTAAAACCGCCGTCCAACTTCCCGCCGCTATATCCTCGCCGAAGCGGTAATTGTTGACGTATTTGCCTATAAACGGATTTCCCATACTGACGTCGCAACCCGTTTCCATATACCCGTAATTCGGCAAACGCGAGCGCATTTGCGACAACCACCACTCTCTGTATTCGTAACCGGATTTATCTTTGTTCTTTAACAAATCGTGTTTATCTTCGAACGCGTAACTCCAAAAATCGTGTTTGACGCCTTCGAAGCCGTATTCCGTCAACAACGCGTCAATCGCGCGACACATATACTCGCGAACGGGCTCTTGACTTACGTCGAGCGGTTGCGTCCAATCTATTCTGTAAGTATAGTCGATAAACCATTCGGGGTGTTCGCGGAATATTTTCGTTTTGACGGGGCAGAACCCGCCGATCCAAATTGCGGGCTTTAAGCCGAGTTTTTTAATATCGTCGGTATAACTTTTTAAGCCGTTCGGGAATTTAACTTTATCTATTCCCTCTTCGCCCTCGTACGCGACGCCCAAACCGTGTGCGTCTAAATCGACGTTCTTCTCGCAATAAGCGGAATATCCGTCGTCCAATTGAAACCATTCAACAGTCGGAAAATAACGCTTAACGGCGCGAGCCTCGCCGACGAGCATCTCGTGAGATACGTCGCGGAATATGCCGTCGTTCCAACTGTCCCATATCAAAGAACGGCGATTGGTGTTTTTACTCCCCTCGTTATTATGCAAATACTTGCGCAACACGCTTAAATACCCGTCGAAAATCGCGTTAATATCGTCCGCGGCGTCCGTTTCGCCTATATATAAAATATCGGTCAACGTTTCGCCTGGTAGTATCTCGCGATACGCTATCCCCTTAAACGACGAACGGATATTCAAAACCGCCGCTCCGTTTTCACGCGTTATATCGTAAGAATGGCAAAAATAATCTTGCGACAAACTGCCGCATACGACTCCCTCGTTCGTCTCGTAATTGCTAAGCAATATAGCGGGGAACGGTTGATACGGCGAAGAACATATTTCCCCCTTGTCCGCGTCGGGATCGCACCACTTTCTGTCGACGGGTAAATCAAACCGCTTATTTTCTTCCGCCGAATCGTCGGAGCGATTATAATCTATCGGAACGGTTAAAGTACAAAACAACCGCGCGTTTTCGTTGCAGTAAAAATAATCGTTTTCGGGCTTTCCTCCGAAGTCTATACCGCCGAGAGCAAAGCAAAGCGAAGATAACCGCATCGTTTTATCGGAAACGTTCGTTATCTTCCGCGTAACGATATAGCCTTTTTCACAACTATTAACTTCCCGCACGTCGAAAAACCCGTCGGGCGATATAAAATTTAAGCTTAATTCTTTTCCGTTTAATAATATTTTTTCCATATTTACTCCGATTAAACGATATCCGTGATAACGGCGCCTCGTCCGCAAGGCAACTGCATTTGCAGAACGCCGCCTTTTAGCGTAACCTCTTCTTCTCCAGACACGGTACGAACTCTCGCCTTACTCTTGTCGGGGAAAGTTATTTTTACGCGATTACTCTTTTTATGGCACGGATTAGTAAAATTCACTACGGTATACGCTTTTTCTCCGCAATAGTCGAATTCGCCTATTATAGCCTCGTACTCGCTTTCCACCTCTATTCCGTCGAGTTTATCCTTACGCGAACGCAAATGACGCTTGCCCGCGTATTCGTCGAAAGGAATTTGCCCTTCGATAAACGCCGTTTCGCACCAAGAGGAATTAAGTATAAAATCGGCGAACTCTTGTATCTTTTCGTTTGCCGTTTTCACGAAATCGTAAATATCAGTCGGTTGGTCGTTTTTAAGCACCATAGCGTAATCCTTTGCGGAAAAATCTTCGCAAGTTCCGCCCGGGGTGTAATAGCAAAAATGCGAAAACCTTTTTACGCCGTAAGCAATCCCCGTGAAAAACTGGAAATACATATCTTCGAGCGTCGGTTTTCTGTGCCATTTGCCGTAACTCATCGTTTGAACGTATATGTGCAAAATCGCGTCGTATTCTCTCGCTTTTTTTGCGAATAACTCTAATATCTCCAAATGTCTGCCGTCTATCTCGTCTTTGCCCGAACCGTCGTAGGCGTACATAAGCGGATAACTGTCGACGGACAACACGCGTTCGCCCGAAACGTTCTTTAATATCTCGAAACAAAAACGGTCGACGTAATTGGGATAATCCGCCGCATGCAACTTAGAAACGTTTTGCTCCCATTGATCCGGCCATAAATTGACGAAAAACAATTTGTTCGGAAATCTTTTTTCGAACGGTTTAATTTTTGCCCTAATAGCGTCGAAATCGTCGACGAAAGGTTCGTCGAATATATGAAAACCCGCGAAGGATTTATATTTTTTATACTCGTCGCAATCGGCGAGGCTTTCGTTTTCTTGAACGTTGACGAGGCAAGAAATTCCGAATTTCTCGGCGTAGCCGAGCCCTTCGAGAATTTGCTCTTTGGTATGGTTGCGGTTCATCATCATAAAGTTACAACCGCTTTCCGCGAAAAGTTTGTAATTTTCTTCGGATATATTAGGATCGTTAAACGCGCCGATCAATAATTTTCGTTCTTGCATAATATAATTCTCCTATACGGTAAATTCGTCCTCAACGAAATTTTCGGACAGTTTGCCGTAACATTCCACCGCGAACACTTTAATTTTATATTTGCCCTTTTTAAGGTTTTCTAAGGGTATCACGTGATAGCGCTTGGGGTAAGCGACGTTATCGTCGAGTTCGGTGTAAACGTATTTTTCCGCGCTATAATCTTCGCCGCTTAAAATATACTTAAATCCTACGACACGCCCGTCATACTTCGGAATTTTAACCAAAACGTAACTCACGTTTTCGCCGTTAAAATAATCCTTTTCTCGCATCGGGAAAACTTTAACGAAATCGCCGTCCGCGAAATTCGGGGTTTTAGCCGTATTAAACCGATCGTCGGTATAGCGAAAATCTTTCTTGTTTACGGGGTACGGAATACGCCAATCTTCGCCGCACTTTTCGCCCGTCGACGCGCATAATCTCGTAAACCGCACTTCTTTATCGTCCGCTTCGCCGTAAAGGAAGGCGGGAAATTTTCTGTATGCGTCGTCGGGTTGGCGTTCGAGGTCTATAACTTCCGCTCCGCCGCCCACTTCGGGTTTTTCTATAATCATACAACAAACGCAATGCAACGAGCCCGCGTTGACGGAAGTAAAATCGCGCTGATGAATGGATCTTTCGTCGAACAACGGGAAGTGCGTATGCCCGCTTATAGATATTACTTGAGGGTATTTTTCGAACAATTCCGTAAGCGTTTCGTTGCCCGCCAAGTCGTTGACGTAAGAACCGGGGAGCGTGTGTTTCGGTGGGAAATGCGTTATCACGAAAACGGGTTTGTCCGAATCGGCGCACGCTTCCCTCAATTGCTCTTCGAGCCAATCTTTAATATACGCGTAGTCGCCCTTTTTAGAGGCTTCGAACGCGCCCGCGGTATCCTTCTCTTTACCGTCGAAACTCGGATACGAAGTAACGCCGATAAAATGAAAACCGTCTAAGACTATATGCGTGTTGATATCGTCTTGCCCGTTATACTTTTTTAAGTTTTCCGTCGCAAACTTATCGTAAACGTGAACCCTCTTCCACAAATCGTGATTGCCCGAAACGGCGAGAATTTGCGGACGCTCCGAACCGAAAACGTCGTCTAATATCGTTTTATACATTTCGTACGCCCACGTTTGATTTTGATCGCAAATATCACCCGCGGTAATAAGCAAATCTATCTTACGGCGTTTCAGTTCGCTGAAAGCGTTGTAAAGGTTTTTCTCCAAAGTTTCGATATTCGGAATATGCGCGTCGGTAACGACGCCGAATTTAAGCGGTTTCATCTTATTTAATCCTTACCAAAGTATTTATCGAAGTTTAATCCCGTTAAAAATAAAACGGGGAAAGCCATAACGGGGTGAAAGAGCGAAGCGTTTGCTTTCTTGAATTTAGAGAACGCTTCAAACGTCGTCGTTCCGCCCTCGTCTATCATATTTAACCAATCGCCTTTATCCGTAATCAACGCTTTAACGATATCTTTTCTGCCTATTTTTTCTAACGCTAAAAGCACGATTGCAGACGTAAACATATTACAAGACGCGAACCTTTTTTCTTCTATCATATCAACGATATTCGTTACCGTGCGTTCTTCTAAGCCGCTTACCGCCAGCAACGCGACGGCGTTACTAATAAGGGAGCAGTGATAAGACGCTTCTCCGTCTTTATACAACCCCTTTTCCTCGTCGAAAAAAGCGGCGTTATAACTTTGCTTGACGCGCTCGTACTCTTGAGATAAAGGATAGCCGAGAGTTTTCGCCATAGCGTTTAAGCATCTTAACGCTTCGAGGTAATATCCGTTTATCGCGTTGTGCGTCGTAAAACATTCTTTGCCCTGCGTGAGATCGCAGTCGTAACCGTCGCGACAGTTCGCGGGCCAATCGACGACGTTCCATTTATCGTAAACCGTTATCAACCCGTCCTCGCGAGCGTAACGGCGTTTAATCTCTTTAAGCAACTCGCTTGCTCGGCGGTAGTTCACGGCAAGTTGCGTTTTATCGCCGGAAAAAGCGTATTCCGCGTAACACGCGCAAACGACGAAGAGCGGCGCTTCCGCAATCTCTTGCATAAACGCGTTAGGTCCGCCCGCAACCAAGCATTTATCCGCCACGCTTGAATCGAAAGCGTTGTCTATCATTTTGCTTAGCATAGCGGTGTCGTTCGTCAACGCCGCTTGAGATAAACCGATATAAACGCCGTCCATAAAATATTGCCCCTTTTCCCTCGTCGGACAGTCGATAAAACATTCCTGAACGCCGTATTTAACGGTATCTCGGCACAAGTCGAAAACCGCGCGCTCTTTCTCGTCAAAGCCGTCGTAAGAACGAACTTCTTTATACGGGTAATGTCTGACGGATACGGCGAGCGACAAAATTTTCGCGTCGCTCGGTAAAAGTATTTCGGCGTAACGAAAACCCTTATAATCCCAAAAATCGAGTTTATCTTCTTTACCTGATAAAATCCATTTTTCTTCGTATAAACATTTGCAACGGAGATTAAAGCGAACGCTTCCGTCGTCGTTCAATTCTTCGCCGTAACGGAAAACTATCACGTCTCCGCTTTTTCCCTTCGCCGTCAAAACGAGGTTACCGACGATTTCTCTACCTATATCGACGAAAACCGTTTCGCCGTTTTTCAGTACGGTTTTAGGCGAAATCTCGTAAATATCAAGCGTTTGCGTCGGTTGTTTAACGAGGTTATAATCGCAAAACGCGCGCGGCACGGCGTACCCCCAATTTTCGTCGCTGAAAGCGAGGCTTTCGAATCCGACGAACGGAGATCTGCCGTCGTAAGTTTCCATAAACTGCGTTTTGTGCTTATTAGAAAGCGTTCCGCCGTAACCGTCGTGCTCGGCGCACTTAAAAGATTCGTCGGTAGAAAGAGCGAGTTTTCCGTCTAAGAACAAATCGAATATGAGCCCGTGCATCAGATCGCCCGAAACGCAAACGCGATTAGGGACGCCGAAATAATAAGTATGCACGGCGATTAAGTTTTCGCCTTCTTTTAGGTAATCGGTTAAGTTTATTTGGTTATAATATTGCTTAAAAGCGTAACACGGGGCAACGCCCTGCGCCACGAATTTTCCGTTAACGTATAATTTATAATAATCGTCCGCGGATATATTTAAAATCGCGTCGGAAAACTTAGACGCAAAAAAGCGTTTTCTAAAAAGAATATGCTTGTTTTGCGGCATATTATCGGGATATATAGGGCATTCGAGTTGACGGAAAAAAACGTTATAAGGTTTTTTATCCGCGAACTCTTGCGCGGTAATCCATTTTCCGACGAAAGATTTATTTTCCATTTTAATTATTTTTAAGCGTTTCTATATGCTTTTCAAGCGCGCTCGCGTCTCCGCGGAATAAAAAACCGTTAAACCCGCGATAAACCGCCGCTTCGACGTTTTCTTCTTTATCGTCGACAAACAAGCAATCCTCCGCTTCTAATTCGTATTTTTTCAAAAACATATCGAATATTTCTCTTTCGGGTTTTACCGTTTGATAAAAACTCGAAACGAATATTCCGTCGAACAAATCGAAAAAGGTAAATCCATTTTTAGCGATAACGTCGTGAAAATCTATACCGAAGTTAGATAAAACATATAACTTATAGCCCTCGGATTTTAACTTTTCGAGCAGTTCTACCATTCCGCAAGTAACTTTACGGTTATGCATATAACTTTGTTGAATACTTATAACCTCGCCTCTCGAACGTTCGGGAATACGGGCAAGCATTTTTTCGTACGCCGCCGCTTTTTCAATCACCCCTCGATCGAGTTGAACGCGTTCCACGGAATGGAATATCTCGTTGCTAACGATATCGGCGTCCTCTTTATACGTCATGTGTTCTTTAAAGTACCGTGCTACGCCGTTTTGCAACAGTACGCCGCCTACGTCAAATACAATGTTTTTCATAGTCATAATTCCTTATATAGTAATTTTTTCGGTCGGGGAAAGACGGCTTTCCCCGACCGTCGCCCGATTATATTAAATCAATTGTGTATTGTTAAAGAGCAACTTACCGCCTTGAATTTTCCAATACGTCGCCCAACCCGACTCTGCGGAGAAGGTTACGTCGGAAGATCCTACGAACGTCGTCTGGCTCGTATAAGTTTTTACCGTCGTCATAGCGGATAAATCTTTCTCGTTCGTACCGTCGGAAATAAATTTGCTTTCCGTATTATTTATAAGGTATACGTTTTTGAATATTTCCGTTATCGCTTTCGCCGCGTCGCATTTAGCAACAACACCGCCGACATCGGATCCCGTTCCGTTCGCTTTGTTTACGATAAATACGCAATTCGTAACGCTCGGCTTATCGCTGGTGTTATATTCTTTTAATCTTCTTATAATTCCGTATCTTCCGTTTGCCGGCGTAATCTTTACTTCCGCGTATACGTTTGATAACGTTGCCGCGAATTGATCCGCAATGAAACATTCCGTTCCCGTACAGTTCTTAAACGCGATATTGCAAATCTTGCCCGTCGTTGTCATCGCTTTAACTAACCCGCCTTGCGGAGCGGTAAGATTGCTAATTACGTGTCCTTGTCCGTCTAACGTTCCCACGAATACCGCTTTATTCGCCGTAGAAGTTACACTCGTCGCGTCGATATCCGCGTCAAGGCAGAAATTGCCTTTCGTGTAATTAGCAGAAGAGTTAGGCTCTACCGTTACCGCGTTAAAGATATTGAAAAGCGATTGTAATTCGGTGGCGTTAGAAATTACTTTATCCCACGCTTTTGCAGTTAGCGTATACACCTTGGTAGAAGTCGTTATTTTTACGGTAACGTCTTTTCCCGAAGTTACGCCCGTTATCGTCGCTTTTATTACGCCGTTCGTTTTGTCGTAAGTCGCGGTAACTGCATTACCTCCAACGAGCATACTTTCAAACTCACCTTCGAGCGAAGCAATTTTAAGAGTCTCGTTCGCGTTAGTCAAGTCAAGCGCGTACGTTCCCGACAAGGTTTCGTCTTTTTTAGCCAACGCCTCGGTTACGAGCGTTTCGCCGAAGTAAAGTTTTTCGTTTTCAAGTTTCCAATACGTCGCCCAACCCGACTCTGCGGAGAAGGTTACGTCGGAAGATCCTACGAACGTCGTCTGGCTCGTATAAGTTTTTACCGTCGTCATAGCGGATAAATCTTTCTCGTTCGTACCGTCGGAAATAAATTTGCTTTCCGTATTATTTATAAGGTATACGTTTTTGAATATTTCCGTTATCGCTTTCGCCGCGTCGCATTTAGCAACAACACCGCCGACATCGGATCCCGTTCCGTTCGCTTTGTTTACGATAAATACGCAATTCGTAACGCTCGGCTTATCGCTGGTGTTATATTCTTTTAATCTTCTTATAATTCCGTATCTTCCGTTTGCCGGCGTAATCTTTACTTCCGCGTATACGTTTGATAACGTTGCCGCGAATTGATCCGCAATGAAACATTCCGTTCCCGTACAGTTCTTAAACGCGATATTGCAAATCTTGCCCGTCGTTGTCATCGCTTTAACTAACCCGCCTTGCGGAGCGGTAAGATTGCTAATTACGTGTCCTTGTCCGTCTAACGTTCCCACGAATACCGCTTTATTCGCCGTAGAAGTTACACTCGTCGCGTCGATATCCGCGTCAAGGCAGAAATTGCCTTTCGTGTAATTAGCAGAAGAGTTAGGCTCTACCGTTACCGCGTTAAAGATATTGAAAAGCGATTGTAATTCGGTGGCGTTAGAAATTACTTTATCCCACGCTTTTGCGGTTAGCGTATACACCTTGGTAGAAGTCGTGATTCTCACGTCGTATTCTTTACCCGTGCTTATACTCGCGACGTCCGCTTTAACGGATCCCGTCGCGCTATCGTAAGACGCAAGGAACGAATATTTGCCGATCTTTATCGATTCGATATCGCCGTCGAGATTGGCAATTTTGAGAACTTCGTTCGCGTTATCGAGGTCGATAGAATAAGTTCCGCTAAGAGCAACTTCCGTTCTCGGAGTCGCGTGATAAATAGCGGGGACGCTCGCTTCGCAACGAGCCGTGCCGTCGGCATATTTTTTGCCGTTGACGGCGCGAACCCAAAATTCCGTTCCTTCGGTGAGATTTACGCTGTATTCGGTTTTGTTTACTCTCGTCCAATTTACGCCTTTATCTACGCTTACTTCGTAGCCCGAAGCGTATTCGACTTCGTCCCAAGTGAACGTTCCGTCGCTATATTCGATATTCATCGGTTGCTCTAAATAAATTTTATCGTAACCGACCGTGATATCGTCCCAATAAAGCAAATAGCAATACGGCGACGCTACGCTCCATTTATCGCTTATACCAAACGCGCGTTGACTATTGCTTGCAAGCAACTGAACGTCGGTAATGGTCGCATACTCAGAAACGTCGACAGTTTGAACGTTCCATTTATTTACGTCAAACTTAACTCCGTTATAAGCCGGCCCGAGATATTTCGCGTCTTCGCCGACTTCCTCGTTAGCGTAGAAAATATAAAATTCACCCGCGGCGTCTACGCCCGTGATTTGTTCGACGGTTTTAATTTCCTCGTTATAGGTAGAGCCGTACGTTTCACAAAGCGTCGCGATTTCGTCGCTTAGCGTATCGACGTAAAACGCTACGGATAACGTTTTAACGTTTGCCCAGTCTATCGCGTTATTCGTAGTATACCAGCCCGTATCGAACATAAGTCCGCCGTAAGAATTTCCGCCCGGAACTTTGTTCTGCATAAACACTTTAAGCGAGTTTTCGCCGTTGTGTTTTTGCTCGGTCGTCGTGCCGAGTATTTGAGCGGAATTGCCCGTAACGGCGCCCGTCCATTCGTCTACGCCTACCGCGCCTTCGAAACCGGTAAACAATTGAGAATAGTTGTCTAAGTGAGTATACACTTCTTTACTGCTTAAATACTTAGTCTCGTCGCCGATTGCGCGAACGCTTACTTCCGCGCCGTATTTCTCGGAGAGGTTATAAGTCGTTACGTTGCCGATGTCGATATAGTCGCCGTCGTCTATACTGATTTGATAGGACGTCGCGTTCTCAACCGCGTCGAACGAAAGAACGTATTCGTCATTTACGATTACGTTTGCGGGCGTCGCAAGTTGAGGTTTTCCCTGTGGTGTCGGAGTAGGATCTTTTACCCCACCGCCACTACACGCGGACGCAACCGCGCCGCACATTACGGCTACGCAAATAGCCGTTACCTTAAATAGTCTTTTCATCATTTTAATCTCCTTTTTGATGAATATTTTATTATTTCGCTTCGGTCAACAACCGCCACTGTTGCTGACTGTTAGCGTTATAATAATCGTAAGTGTCTTGGACGATTTGCGTCGGCGTTTTCGTTCCGCTTACGCCGCCCAGCACGGAACTGATTACCGTAGAGTGGAAGTTCGTCGACATAATCGAGCCGTGGCGAGGACGGAAAACGTAGTTTTTCGTATCGCCCATAACGCCGAGACGGAATTTCTGCATAGCGGAGAAGTCCCCTATCAATTCGTCGGTGTAGTTATAATACACGGGAAGAGATCCGCCGGAGTTCGCCTTGGTTTGAGCCTTGACGCCCTCGTCCGAATACATATACACGAGGAACGCTTTCGCCAATTCCTTCGCGTCGGAGAAGGTCGGTATTACTACGGTGTCGATAAAGTTCTCGTAATAATACATCGTGCGCGCTTCGTAGATATGCGCGAAGTCCGCTTCGGATACGCCCTCAAAGGAGGTTGCGCCGGAGTCGATCGCGTCTATTATTTGACTTAATTTAGCGTCGGACATATACGCGCCGCCTTCGCGATATTCGAGTTTTTCAACGATAGAAGATATAACGGGCGTTTTCATAAAACTTATCGGCGCAGTACCTGACGCGAAAAATTCGCTCATTTCGTTTTCTATCCAAGATCCGCAAGGATAGAACGCCGCTTCACCGCGCATTAAACGCGTTTGTGCGGGAACGAACTCAAGTCCTGGGGAATCGGGATCCGCATAACCGTTAGTTTTGTCTATCCATTTAGAAATAGCCTCTAACGCGCGAGTTCTGCCCGTTTGTTTCAGCACGTTTATATCCGTACTTTTAAAGTAGGTACGCCACGTATCGAGTCCCTCGTACTGAGCCCACAACGTTTCGAAAATTTGCTCGAAATAATCCGAGTCTTTCGTCCACACGAACGCGCCTTTAACGTTTTTCGTTTCTTCGATATTCTTAGCCAGCGCCGTCAATTCTTCCGTCGTGTTGGGAAGTTCGCTCTCGGATACGAGATTCGTATTATACATTAAGCCGAACATAGATACGCTGTACGGCATTGCGTACACCGTCGAATCGTCCGTCTTAAAGTAGTCGTATACGCCGTCGTACATTAACTCTTTAATCGACTTGGTTTGACCTTCGGGAATCGTGTCGTACACGTCTTGCAAGTTTTCGTAACAATGCGTATATCCCGCAATGGTATTCTCTTTTTCGGCGTATCTAAACACTTGAGACGTTTCGCTAAAAATGAGGTCGTACGGGTTCGCCTTTGCAGACGTCAGATATACGTTTACCTTATCTAAGAGAGAAGAAGTCTTAATTGATACGGTAACGCCGGGGTTCTTCGTTTCAAAGCCCGCTTTCAAGTTGTTAAGCCATTCAGTTCCGAAACCGAGGTCGGGTGCAACGATTTGGAGTTTGCCTACCAATTCGCCGTTTTCGTTTTTGCCGTTGTTGCTAGGTCCGCTCGGTCCGCCGCACGCGCCGATAAACGCCGACATTACGATCGCCAATAACAAGGCTACGAGTTTGATACATTTTTTCATCATAAAATCTCCTTAATGATTTTTTTATTTCTTTTTTTATTTTTAACCTTTTAATCCGCCGATGCCCATATTCGTCATTATCATATCCGAAAACGCGGTATAAAGAATCAGAACGGGCGTAACCGTCAATAGCAGTCCCGCAAAGTAAATCGGGTAATTGCCTTTTCTCTCCACCGAATACACGCGGTATTGGTACAGTCCCGAAGCAAGCGTCGGATAACTTTCCATATACAATAGCGGTCCCATATAATCGTTCCACGTGTTTATAAACTGAACTAAACCGAGCGTGCCGATTATCGGCATAAGCAACGGAACGTAGACGGAAAAGAATATCCTAAATTCGTTTGCGCCGTCAATCTCCGCGGCTTCGGCGTATCCCCAAGACAAACTGTTCATAAACGACATAACTATCATTACGGTCGATCCGAACGCGCCCGTTGCGGATAGCAATATTAGCGGGGAGTCCAAAATTCCGAGTTCGGCATAATACACGTACGTCGCCGACGTTTCGCCGTATACGGTAACCAATATACAAATATAGTTCAAAAACAACAACGCGCTTCTCCCCGGGAAGCGAAATCTCGCTATCGCGTAGGCGAAAAATATTATTACGCCCATGTGGAACACGACGTGTCCGCCCGCCCACCAAAAACTATTAAACAACATTTGGAAGAAGCCCGCGCTTTCTACCGACAGTTCCCTAAACGCTTTGACGTAATTGATAAATCTTAACGCCGTCGGTAAAGCGAACGAATCGTCGAAATACTCCGTCGGAGTTTTGAACGAATTCAAAAAACAGAATATCAATACGTAAAGCAACGATAACGCGTATATCGCGAAAAATACGAATACTATTGCAAACACTACCCTTTCGGCAGCGGTTCTTTCTCTTTTACTCGCCATATATTACCTCCTTAGTACGTCGCCGTTTCGACTTTACCCGATAACCAGCGCACCAATATTATTAAGGGTATACTGACGGCGGTAAAGAACAAACCGATTGCGGAAACGTAATTGTAATTTGCGTTTACCGTGTTTTCGTAAATCCAGAAACTTAGAGTCGACGTTCCCGCCTGACCTTGAGTATAAAGGAGCGATCCCACGTCGGATCCCCAAATACTCGTGAACGACAATAAAAGCAAAGTCGAAATAGTCGGCCATATCAACGGTATAGTTACGGAGACGAATTCGCCGAACACCGTTAAACCGTCTATTCTTCCAGCTTCGACGACTTCTTCGGGAATACGCACCATCGCGCTCATATAATAGAGCAACTGTGCGCCGAAACCCGACCAGAGGTTTACTATAAGCAACGTTTTCCACGCGTAGCGTTCGTCTTGAAAGAACATAGGCTTTACGCCCGATATTTTTTCTATCCATTTAGGCAACGGACCTAAAACGCCGAGAAACGACGTTACGAAACCCGATACGACGACGCCCGATATTATACTCGGCATAAAAAACACCCAACGGAAAAATTTATAGCCCTTGACTTTCTTATACAAAAAGTACGAAAATACCAACGATATGGGATTTTTGATAAACGTCGCCCATACGAACGCGACTATCGTATTGGTAACGGATTCGGTTATCGTCGATTGCGGATTTTTCAACGCGATAAAAAAGTTTTTGAAGTTGTCGAGCGAGAAAATATACTCGCCCGTCGTTTGATCGGTAACCTGAAACGCTTGAAGCAACATATTGAATTTAGGTATTAACCAAAACACGATAAAACTTATCAGCGGTATTGTTACGGCGATTATTATAAACACCTTTTGATTAAGCCCTAATTTTCTATAACCTTTCATTAGTTGATTTCTCCCTTATACGACTTCGACGAACACGCCTTCCCCCGCGGGAAGCGTTAGCGTCAACGAGTTGTTTTCGAGAACAACTTCCTTCGCTTCGCCGTCGAGCCATACTTTTACTTTCTTAGCCTTACTGAATTTTACGGTAACTTTATTGTCGCCCGTTTTTCTCGGCTCGCGGAAGTTCGTTATCATATACGCGCTACCGCCTTTCTTAGAAAAACTTCCAACGATTGCGTCGTATTCCGCGGACACGCTCTCCACGCCCGATACGGTTTTATTCTGATTCTCCATTCTGCTCAAACACATTTGATCGTCCTCGTCTTTTTCACCGTAAACGGGGATCGTCTCGTTCCACGTATAAGACAAGTACGCGTTATCAATCTTGAATATTTCCTCGTTCATCGCTTTCACGCGGGGATATATCTCGGTAGGTCTGCCCGCTCTGTCTACGATTCCTATATCCGTTTCGGTAAACTCCGCACTCGGTCCGGGCGTATAGTACGCAAACCAATTAAGCGCGCGATAGCCGAACGCAAACGAACAATACACTTGGAAGTTCAAATCTTCTAAAGACGGAATACGTCTGTTCGCGTAACAAATAGACTGCAAATAAACTTGCGGTTCAGCGCCGTATTTTTTCGCGTATTGCGCAATCAATTCTAAGTTGGAAAGGTAACGTCCTTGTACGCTATGTTCGCCCAAAATCGTTTCTAACGGATAAATGTCGAACGATAAAACTTTTTTTCCGTTCATTTTGGAAAGAACTTGCTTGCAAAACTCATCGACGTATTCTTCGTACGTTTCCGTTCCGAGTTTTTTAACGTTCGCTTCGGGATCGGGGAACAAATTGCTATAACACATTTTATCGGGATATCTATCCTCAACCTTCTTTACCGTCTCCGCTAAATTCGCAAAGTCGGAAAGCACGGGCTCGTCCTGCATATTTATACCCATAAACGATTTATATTGCATATAATCGTCGTTATTTAACGTCTTGTTGTTAATTCCGTCCATAACGAGAACGTCTACGTTTAACTCTTCACACCATTTTAAAATATTTACGACTTGCGAATGACTTCTCGTCTTATTGACGACTACCCAGTTTATGCCCGTTTCCGCCAACAATTCGTAGGCTTCTTTCGTAACGCTTCTCCCCGGATCGTTAAACGTTCCGACCTTCATAACTTGTTCAACGCCGCTCGTTGAAGGATCGTTAGGATTGTTCGGTTGTCCGCCGCAAGCGGAAAACGCCAGCAGACAAAATGCTAAAACCAATGCTAAAAAATTACGTTTTTTCATCATAAAAAAACTCCTTTATCAAAGTTCAATCTTATTTTACCATATTGTTTTTTCAAAGTAAATAGACAATTTTACATAAAACATTGCCAATTCGCTCATTTTTACTTGACTAACCATTTTTATTTTTGTATAATGTGGTTATGACTCGTAAATTGATTGATAAAATGATTCGCGTTTCTTATAAGGAAACGGCGGTAACAGACATCGCAAAGCAGAAGTTCCGCGACCACTTGCACGACTTCTACGAGATTATGATCGTTTTTAAAAGCGATATTTCTTTCGTCTCCGACGTAAGCGTTCATCATTTGTCCTCGGATAATCTGATTATTATTCCGCCGCTTAAATATCATCACGTTCAAACCGTCGACAACACACAAAGTTATAAGCGTCTCGTTTTTTGGTTCACGGTGAACGCCGACGACCACGCCGAATTTAAGCAACTGCTTTCCGATTTATCCGTCATCAATTTTTCCAAAAACCCCGAAATCGTTTCTTACGTGCATTTGTTTTTAGATCTGATGCAACGTTGCGGCGACAATCACAGACTTTACGAGATGGGTGAAGCGTTTATCACCAATTTGCTTTACTCCGTTTTGTATTTTGACTTCACCTACGAAAAACAGGTAAGACTTAATCCCCTCGTCATCGAAGTGGTTGAATATTTAAATACTCACCTCAATCAACAAATTACGCTGTCGGATCTTTCGAAACAATTCGCTTGCAGTACGTCGCAACTCGCTAAATTGTTCAAACAAACTATGCACATTTCCATTATTAATTATGTACGTGAAAAGCAACTTTTACAAGCGAAAAAAGATATTATAAACGGAAAAAACCCGACGGTCGTTTGCTTCGACTACGGGTTTAACGATTATTCGGGATTTTATAAAAGTTTTAAAAAGCAATTCGGCGTATCGCCGAGCAAAATTCTCAAAGATTGACTTTCACCGTTTTATCACTTATCAAAGACAAAACCAGAACTTGAATCACCGTTCAAGTTCTTTGGTTTTTATTATAAATGACTATTCTTTATATTCTTCATTTGCGTACGCTCTTAAAATATAAATTAGCCAAACATTATTTCGTTCGTCGTACGTCGTACTTATCAACTTGTAACCAAACAAAATTGTTATTAGGCAACATTTATATCGGATATTTTTCTTCTATATCGAAGGTTAAGCCGTGTGCTGGGG
>CAZNWP010000021.1:0-17529 GCA_964576995.1 uncultured Christensenella sp.
GTAATAAAATATAAATAAATAGACTAAAATATATTGGAGCAGAATTATGGCAAGAATTACTTTAAAACGCAAGCAAGAATTAAGAATCAAATTCGATTATAACAATATGATGTCGAAGTATATTGGCAAAAAACAAGGTTTTACCCGTAAAGAGATTTTAGCGAATAAGCAAATCGCGGAAGATGCGTTCGACACGGTTATGAAAAACCGCGGAACGGGAATGATGGGTTGGACTGAATTGCCGTATAATCAAAAAGAAGTCGTTAAAGATATTATCTCAACGGCTAACGTTTTGAGAAAGAAGTTCGATAACTTCGTCGTTTTAGGAATCGGCGGTTCCGCTTTGGGCCCCACGGCGGTTTTTCAAGCGTTATGCCATTTAAGACATAACGAACTTCCCGCAAAAAAGAGAAAAGCGCCTAAACTTTACGTCGAAGATAACGTCGACCCCGAAAGAATGGCTTCGCTTCTCGACGTTTTAAACCTCGAAAAAACGGTGTTCAACGTCGTTACGAAGAGCGGCGCGACGAGCGAAACGATGTCTCAATATCTTATTATAATGGATATATTGAAAAAGAAATTCGGAGACAAAGCGAGCGAACACATGATCGCAACCACTTCCGCGAATAAAGGTAACCTTATTAAAATCGCGAAAGAAGAGGGGATTAAGACTTTCTATATTCCCGACGGCGTTGGCGGAAGATTTTCCGAACTTTGCCCCGTAGGGCTTCTTCCCGCGGCAGTTTTGGGTATCGATATAAAAGCGATGCTTAGCGGTGCGGCTTATATGGACAAGATATGCCAAAAGAAGAGCCTTAGAAAAAATCCCGCGCTTACCGCCGCGCTTTTACAATATTTATCTATGAAGAAAGGCATAAATATCTCGGTTATGATGCCGTATAGCGACGGTTTGCGTTATATCGCGGATTGGTTTTGTCAACTTTGGGGCGAAAGTCTCGGTAAATCCGTCGATCTTGACGGGAACGAGGTATACGCGGGTTCTACGCCCGTTAAAGCGCTCGGCGTAACCGATCAACATTCTCAAATTCAATTATACCGCGAAGGACCGTTCGATAAGGTAATAACCATTATCGGCGTAGAAAAATTCCGCGCGGACGTTGAAATCAGTAACGGTTGCGAAAATATTTCCGACGTCAATTTCCTTTGCGGACATACGATGAGCGAACTTATAAATACCGAACGTAGAGCGACGGAATACGCTTTAACGACGGCGCATAGACCTAACTGCACGATAATCGTTCCCGAAATTAATGCGTTTACTGTCGGAGAATTGCTTTTTATGTTCGAACTCGAAACGGCTTACGCCGGCGCGATGCTTAACGTGGATACGTTTAATCAACCCGGGGTTGAAGGCGGTAAAAACGCTACTTACGCGCTTTTCGGAAGAAAAGGTTACGAAGCGACGAAAGCCGAAATGGACAACGCTCCCGCAAAAAAATCGTTTTATATCTGCTAAAAACGGGTGAACTCAAATGGTTGAACCTATTAAACGCGAAGAAGAATTACCGATATACTTGTTCCATCAAGGGACGAATTATACCGCTTACGACTTTATGGGGGCGCATTTTGCCGAAAAAGACGGCAAATCAGGCGTAATTTTCCGCACGTGGGCTCCGCGCGCGGAAAAAATCTCCGTCGTCGGCGATTTCAACGTTTGGAACGTCGACGCTAATCCTATGCAAAGAATAAGCGACGGCGGTATTTTCGAAGCGTTTATTACGGGACTTGCAGAATACGATAACTATAAATTTGCGGTAACGGGAAACGGAAAAACGGTGTTGAAAGCCGACCCGTACGCTTTCCACGCGGAAACGCCGTCCGGTACCGCATCTAAATTATATAATCTAAAGGGGTACTCGTGGGGCGACGCCGAATTTACGGCGTCTAAAACTAAGCCGTACGATAAACCAGTAAACATTTACGAAGTAAATCTTGCGTCTTGGAAAAAGCATGAGAACGGAGACTATTATTCTTATAGGGAATACGCCGACGAACTTGTTAAATATGTTTTGGATATGGGTTATACGCATATCGAGTTGATGCCCGTATCCGAATACCCGTTCGACGGTTCTTGGGGGTATCAAGTAACGGGATATTACGCCGTTACGTCGCGTTTCGGTACGCCGAAAGACTTTATGTATTTCGTCGATTGTTGCCATAAAAACGGAATTTCCGTTATTTTAGATTGGGTTCCCGCGCATTTTCCAAAAGACGAACATGGGCTTTATGAGTTCGACGGTTATCCTTGCTATGAAAATCAAAGTTGGGACAGAAAAGAACATAAGGTTTGGGGAACGCGTATATTCGATCTCGGTAGAAACGAAGTTCAATCGTTTTTAATATCGAACGCGGTTTTCTTTTTCGAAAACTTTCATATAGACGGACTAAGAGTAGACGCGGTTGCGTCGATGCTATATCTTGATTACGATAGAAAACCGGGGGAATGGGTTCCTAACGAAAACGGCGGCAACTATAACTTGCAAGCGATTGCTTTCCTGAAAAAATTAAATACCGTTGTGTTCGGTAAATTCCCCGACGCTCTTATGATCGCGGAAGAATCTACTGCTTTTCCGCTTATCACTAAACCCGTCGACGTCGGCGGTTTAGGCTTCAACTTTAAATGGAATATGGGTTGGATGAACGACTGTTTGTCTTATATGCAGACAGATCCATACTTCCGTTCGGGATCGCATAATAAACTTACCTTCTCTATGTACTACGCTTTTAGCGAAAATTACGTTCTTCCCGTATCCCACGACGAAGTAGTTCACGGTAAAAAATCTTTACTCGATAAAATGCCAGGAGATATTCCGACGAAATTTTCCAATTTGCGCGCTTTTTTAACGTATATGTTTGCGCACCCCGGCAAAAAACTCGGCTTTATGGGTAGCGAATTCGGGCAATTTAAAGAATGGGATTATAAAAACGGAATTGAATTTTTTATGCTTAAATTCGATTTACATAAAAAATTATTAAAATTCAACAAAACGCTTAACGAAATTTATAAAAATAACTCGCCTCTTTACGAAATTGACGATTCGTGGGACGGTTTTAAGTGGATAAGCGCGGACGAACGCGACAATAACGTCGTATCTTTCGCGAGAATGGATAAAATCGGTAAACAAATTATTGCAATAATAAACTTTTCCGGAAACGATTATGCTAAATACCGTATCGGAGTCGATAGCGGAATCTATACGCTTATACTAAATTCCGACGATAAAAAATTCGGCGGCAGCGGGCTCGTTAAAGGGAAAACGTTTAAAACGGTAAAGAAGAAGGCGCACGGGAGGAATCAATCTTTTTCCGTATATCTGCCTAAATTTACGGGTTTATATTTTGAGAAAAAATAAAGTTGTAAGGAGCAACGTTATATGATAAGAAAAAAGAAGTGTATTGCAATGTTGTTGGCGGGCGGTCAGGGAAGCCGTTTATACGCCTTGACGAACAACATCGCAAAACCGGCAGTATCGTTCGGCGGCAAATACAGGATCATTGATTTTCCGTTATCTAACTGCGTTAATTCGGGTATAGATACGGTAGGCGTGCTTACGCAGTATCAACCGCTTGCGCTTAACGATTATATCGGAAACGGTCAACCGTGGGATTTAGACAGAGCCTTCGGCGGCGTACATATACTTTCACCGTATCAAGGCAAACATTCTTCCGATTGGTACAAAGGAACCGCAAACGCTATTTATCAAAATATACATTTTATAAAACAGTTTGATCCCGACTACGTTCTCGTTTTATCGGGCGACCATATTTATAAAATGAATTATTCGCAAATGATAAATTACCATGTGTTAAACGACGCAGATTGTACGATTGCGGCTATAAACGTTCCGAAAGAGGACGCGTCGAGATTCGGCATACTCAATACGAACGAGAATGGGGAGATATACGAATTCGAAGAAAAACCCAAAAATCCGAAATCCACTCTCGCTTCTATGGGGATTTACGTATTCTCGGCAAAAAAACTCTATAAATATCTCGAAGAAGATAATAACGACGATAATTCTTCTAACGACTTCGGCAAGGACGTTCTTCCGAAAATGCTCGCAAACGGCGAAAAAATGATGGCATACGAGTTTAGCGGTTATTGGAAAGACGTCGGAACGATCGACTCGCTCTACGAAGCGAATATGGATCTTTTAGGCAATAAACCCAAATTCGACGTATCGGATTCTTCTTGGAAAATTCAATCGAGAAGCCCGCTTGCACCTCCGCAATACTTCGGAGATGACGCAAAAGTCGTCAACAGTATAGTTATGTCGGGTTGCGAAATTTACGGTTCTGTCGAAAATTCGATTTTATCGAGTGACGTCGTAATTGGTAGAGGAGCAGTGGTAAAAAACAGTATAATTATGTCTGACGTAATCGTTAAAGACGGCGCTTGTATAGAATATTCTATCATCGACGAGCGTTGTATTGTAGGTGAAAACGCGAAGATCGGAGAACCGAAAGAACAAAGTTCGGGAATTACCGTTTTAGGACGTAACGTTATCGTTGATAAAAACGCGAAAGTCGACGGCGGAAAAATTATTGATAAAGACGTAAAGACGGAGGAAAAGTGATATGAAAGCGGTGGGAATTATTTTTTCTAATATACACGATCAAAACGTACCCGAACTTGCAAGAATAAGAACGTTGGGTTCAATTCCGTTCGGCGGACGGTACAGGCTTATAGATTTTCCGTTGTCGAATATGGTTAATTCCGGTATCGACACGGTAGGTATAATAACGAAAAGCAATTATCAATCGCTAATGGACCACGTCGGAAGCGGTAAAGATTGGGATTTGGCGAGAAAAGACGGCGGCGTTATATTTCTTCCGCCATTCGGCGATTTAGGAAACAGCAGTCTTTATAATTCAAGGCTTGAAGCGTTGAAAGGAATAACTAACTTTCTTTTCCGCGCGGACGAAGATTACGTCGTTATGACGGATTGCGACTCTATTTGCAGATTAGATTATAACGATATATTGGATTTTCATATTAGAAATCGTTCGGATATTACTCTCGTATACAAAAAAAGGAAAGCGCAAGCGGGAGAGGATAACGAAACGACTTTCGATATCGACGGAAAAAGAATCGTCGGCGTAAATTATAAAGCACCGTTAGGCGATAATTCCGAAAACGTGTTTATGAATGTTTTCGTATTAAAACGCGAACTCTTGATAAATATCGTTATGGACAGTATTTCCCATAACAAACGTTATTTTATGTCGGACGTTATCGCGGCAAACCTCAAATCGATGAACGTTTTCGGTTACGAGCATAAAGGATTTTTTGCCGGTATTAAATCATTGCAAGCCTATTACGAAAGCAATCTCGCTTTACTCGACCCGAATGTTAAAACCGAAGTTTTCGGCGACAGAAGCGTGTTTACTAAAATACGCGATTCCGCGCCCACGAAATACGGCAACGACGCTAAAATTAAAAATTCGCTTATCGCCGACGGTTGCGTTATCGAAGGTGAAGTCGAAAACAGTATAATATTTAGAAACGTTAAAGTCGGCAGAGGCGCTGTGGTAAAAAACAGTATCGTTATGCAAAACACCGTTCTCGGCGAAAACTGCACGCTTAATTGCATTATAGCCGACAAAAACGTTACCGTAACCGATAGAAAGAATTTATCGGGTAGCGAAAATCATCCGTTCTATATTGGAAAAGGCATTATGATATAAAAGAGGCATACTATGAAAAAAAATCAATTTACGCCTACGGCGTCAACTCTTCCCTCGAAACGAAACACCGCTCGTCAAACGACGAAAACGGATAAACTTCCCGAAATTCAGGTAAATACCGCGAAAAAAATCGTGTTTTTAGGCTCGGAAGCCGCTCCGTTTATCGCGACGGGCGGACTTGCCGACGTTTTAGGTTCGCTTCCTAAAGCACTCGCAAGAAAAAAATATTTGGACGTTAGCGTTATAATCCCGCTTTACGGCAATATCTCGCAAGAATTTAGAAGCAAATTTAAGTTTTTGACGAGTTTTAACGTTTCCGTTGGTTGGCGTTGGCAATACGCGGGCGTATTTTTCTACGAGCACGAAGGCGTTAAATTTTATTTTATCGACAACGAATATTACTTTAAGCGCGAAGGCGGAATATACGGGTTTTACGACGACGGAGAAAGATTTGCATTCTTTTCGCGCGCGGCTTTAGACGCCATATCGAGACTCGATATTTATCCCGACGTTTTGCATTGCAACGATTGGCAAACCGCCGCTTCTATTGTTTATCTTAAAGGAATGTATTACGGTGACGAAAAATTCCGTAGAATAAAAACCGTATTCACAATTCACAACATAGAATATCAAGGCATATTCGGCATGGATACGTTCGCCGATTTATTCGGTTTTTCGGAAAACGTAAAACAATTCGTAGAATTTGACGGCAATGTCAACCTTATGAAAGCCGCAATAGAAATGACGGATATCGTAAGCACGGTAAGTCCGACTTACGCTAACGAAATTAAAGACGCTTATTTTGCGCACGGTCTTCAAGAAATAATAAAAAGAAACGAACGCAAATTACGCGGTATTCTCAACGGAATAGACGTGGATTACTATAATCCCGCAACGGATAAATACTTGTTCGCCAACTACAACGTAAACGATTTATCCGGAAAAGCGGTCTGCAAAAAAGAACTTCAAAAGATGCTCGGACTTCCCGAACGTCCAGACGTTCCCGTTATCGCGGTTATATCGAGACTCGTTTCGCATAAAGGTCTTGATTTAATAAAGGGGATTGCTCACAGTCTTTTATCTCAAGACGTGCAACTGATAGTTTTAGGTAAAGGCGAAATATCTTACGAAAATTTCTTTAATGATTTAGCAAATTCGTATAAGGGAAAATGCGTGGCGGTTATCGCGTATAATCAAGATTTATCTCGTAAAATATATTCCGGCTCGGATATATTCTTAATGCCGTCTAAGGCGGAACCTTGCGGACTTTCTCAAATGATAGCAAGCAGATACGGTACCGTCTCAGTTGTTAGAGAAACGGGCGGACTTAACGACAGTATAAAGGCTTATACGGGCTCTTGCGGCAACGGTTTTTCTTTCCACGACTACAACGCACACGATATGCTTTACGTGATAAACGAAGCAATCAGAACGTATAAAGACGAAAAAGCGTGGACGGACGTTCAAAAACGCGCTATGGAAACGGATTTTTCGTGGAACGTTCAAGCGGGCAACTACGAAAAAATGTACGACGAATAACAATATAAAACGATAATTATACTTATAGGAGAATTTTTATATATCAATGAGACCGATTAACGAAAAAGAAGCGACTCAACTTATCAAAAATAAACTGTCAAATTATTTTGCCGTTACTCCGGCGGAGGCGACGAAAGAACAGGTCTATAAAGCGGTTGCCATGTGTGTGCGCGATATTTTACTTGAAAAACGCAGTGCGTTTAATAAAAAATACCGTATGCAAGGCGGTAAAAGGGTTTATTATCTATGCATGGAGTTTTTGCTCGGACAATCGCTTAAAAACAACACTTACAACTTAAATATTCAAGACTCTTTTAACGAAGCGTTAAAAAAGGAATTTAATCTTACGCTCGAGGATTTATACGAGCAAGAACCCGACGC
Organism: uncultured Christensenella sp.; assembly: GCA_964576995.1. Taxonomy (GTDB): domain Bacteria; phylum Bacillota; class Clostridia; order Christensenellales; family Borkfalkiaceae; genus UBA1259. The sequence goes on from CAZNWP010000021.1 coordinate 7,630, forward strand.
GGGACTAGGTAATGGTGGGCTCGGCAGACTTGCCGCGTGCTTTATGGACGCGCTCGCTTCGCTCGATTATCCTGCAATGGGCTATTCTATAAGATACGAATACGGTTTGTTCAAGCAAAAAATCGTTGACGGTTGGCAAATGGAACTTCCTGATATTTGGTTGCCGGGTGGCGAAGTTTGGCTTACGCAACGTCTCGATAAAACGTATAAAGTCAAATTCGACGGGTTTATTAGGGAAAATTGGACGGAGAACGGACTTAAAATCGAACACGCCGACGCAAAAGAAGTCGAAGCGGTCGCTTACGATATGATGATTTCCGGTAAAAACGGAGAGGCGGTTTCTATTTTAAGGCTGTGGAAAACTCAGAATATAAACAAATTCGATATGAAAACCTTCTCGCAAGGCGACTATATGCGCAGTATGCAAGAAGATAACGAGGCGGAACTTATTTCAAAAGTTCTTTACCCGTCCGACAACCATTTCGAAGGAAAATCGTTGCGCTTAAAACAACAGTATTTACTCGTTTCCGCCGCGCTTCAAGACATCGTTTGCGACCATAAAAAACGTTACGGTTCGTTAGATACACTTCCCGACAAAGCTGCTATCCATATAAACGATACGCACCCCGCGCTTTGCGTACCCGAACTTATGAGAATTCTGATAGACGAAAACGGTTATTCTTGGGAAAAAGCGTGGGATATCGTAACGAGAACCGTCGCTTATACCAATCACACCGTAATGAGCGAAGCCCTCGAAAAGTGGAACGAAGACCTAATCGAAAGACGCTTGCCGAGAATTTATACTATATTAAAAGAAATCAATCAACGTTTTTGCGCGGAAATGTGGAATAGATTCCCCGGAGATTGGGATAAAATCGACAGAATGAGTATTTTCTCGCACGGACAAGTTAAAATGGCTAATTTGAGCGTCGTTGCGTCTCATTCGGTGAACGGCGTATCCGCGCTTCATAGCGACATAATTAAAAACAGTATTTTCAAAGATTTTTACGATGCGTATCCGCAAAAGTTTACAAACGTTACTAACGGTATTGCGCACAGAAGATGGTTATGCCAATCTAACCCCGAACTTTCCGCGTTGCTTACCGACTGCATCGGAGACGGGTTTATTCTCGACGCATCGCGTTTGTTCGATTTTAAAAAATTCGAGGACGATAAAACAGTTCTTGCAAAACTTAACGAGATAAAATCGCTTAAAAAACGCCAATTTTGCGAGTTCGCCATGAAAAAACAAGGCATACTGATCGATCCCGATTCCGTGTTTGACGTGCAGGCAAAGCGTATGCACGAATATAAGCGTCAACTTATGAACGCGCTTTATATTATATCGCTTTATAACGAACTTCTCGAAAATCCCGACAAAGAGATGACTCCGAAAACCTTTATATTCGGGGCGAAAGCCGCGCCGGGGTATTATTTCGCGAAGCAAATAATTAAACTTATATGCGCGCTCTCGGAAGATATTAAAAAACACCCGAAAATCAATCAAAAACTTAACGTCGTTTATATGGAAGATTACTGCGTGTCGATGGCGGAAAAACTTATGCCTGCAACCGAAATTTCCGAACAAATCTCTCAAGCGGGAAAAGAGGCGAGCGGCACGGGCAATATGAAGTTTATGATTAACGGCGCGCTTACTATCGGAACTCTCGACGGCGCGAACGTTGAAATGCAAGAAGTTTGCGGTAAAGACAACATATTTATTTTCGGCTTGACCGCGGAAGAAGTCGAAAGACTTTGGCGACAAGGTTATAATTCGACGGTGTTCTACGCCAACAATAAAAAACTCGAAGCGGTTATCTCTGCGCTTAACAAGGGCTTTAACGGTCAATCGTTCGCGGATATATCGCATTACTTATTGACGGGTAGTCCCGTTGCCGATCCGTATATGTGTTTAGCGGACTTCGGTGCATTCTGCGACGTACACTCGGTCGTTGACGAAACGTATAAAAACAAAATGCTTTGGGCGAAAAAATCGCTTAACAATATTGCAAGCGCGGGAATTTTCTCCGCGGATAGATCTATTAAAGAATACGCAGATAAAATTTGGGATTTAAAACGTATTAAATAAATGACTGACGTGAAAACTAACGCATACTACGACTCCCTTGACGTTTTTTATAAAAGTGTCGGGGGTGCGGTTAAAGAGAATACCGAAATAACGTTCAGAGTCGGATTTGTCGGCTCTGTCGTTTTCGTTTACGAAAACGACGGGGAAAATATCACTCGCGAAATTCAGATGAAAGAATTTGACGGGTATAGTGAGTGTTCGGCATCTTTCGGTCGCGGATTTTATCGTTATTGGTTCAAGTTGTCAGACGGGCGTTTTATCGTGGAACGAGACGGTTTTTCGACAGTATCGAGCGAGTGCGACGGCAAATTTCAACTTACCGCTTACGCGGATGATTTTATCGTTCCCAAATGGTTGCAAGGCGGCGTGATTTATCAAATTTTTCCCGACAGATTTAATTCTTCCGGTGAAAATTTAACGCCACGGGAAAATCGAGTTATACACGAAAATTTAAGCGAAGTTCCGTATTTTCTTCCCGACGAGAACGGCAAAGTGTTAAACAACGATTTTTTCGGCGGAGATATAAAGGGAATAACGCAAAAAATACCATATCTAAAAGAACTCGGCGTTACCGCGATATATCTTAATCCCATATTCGAGGCGTATTCGAATCACAGATACGATACGGGCGATTATTTTAAGATAGATCCTTATTTAGGCAATGAAAACGACTTTAAGGAACTTATAAACGTGGCGGAGCGAAACGGTATTAAAATTATTCTCGACGGTGTTTTCAATCATACGGGAGACGATAGCGCGTATTTTAACAAATACGGTCGTTACGATACCGTCGGAGCGTATCAAAGTAAAGTCTCGCCGTATTATAATTGGTTTAAGTTTATTCGTTATCCCGATTTATACGAGTCTTGGTGGGGAATCGACGTTCTTCCCGCGACTAATAAAGAAAACGAAGAATTTATTAACTTCGTAACGGGTGAAAACGGCGTTTTAAGCCGTTACCTTAAACTCGGAATAGGCGGGTGGAGACTTGACGTCGTAGACGAACTGCCGCCGCACTTCGTTAAATCGATACGCAACAGAGTAAAAACCGAAAATCTCGACGCGATAATTATCGGCGAAGTTTGGGAGGACGCTTCAAATAAGATATCGTACGGCGTTAGAAGAGAATATTTTCAAGGCAAAGAACTCGATTCCGTTATGAATTATCCCCTTAAAAACGCTATTTTGCATTACGCGAAACACGGAGACGAACGTGAACTTACGAAAACGGTTAGAGAGCAATTAGACCGTTATCCCGAAGAAGTTTTGCATTCCTTGATGAATATACTTGCGACGCACGACACGTTTAGACTTTTATCAGCTTTAGGAGACGAGAACGTCAGCGGGCTAAGCAAAATACAAGCCTCTAACGTAAGTTTAAGAGACGAAGCGTACGACGTGGCGAAAAAACGTCTTAAATCGGCGGTGTTATTGCAATATACGTTATACGGCGTTCCGAGCGTTTATTACGGCGACGAGATTGGTATGCAAGGCTATTATGATCCGCTTAACAGAAAATACTTCGATTGGGAAAATATCGACGAAAATATACGTGGTTTTTACGTTAAAATAGGTAAGTTAAGAAGCGAATTTTCTTGCTTTATAAACGGTAAAACTCAAATAATCTATTCCGCTAACGGTTGTTTTGCATTTAAGCGTTCAGACGACGAGTCCGAAATACTCGTAGCTGTAAACCTCGGTGAAAAACCCGCGATCGTTCAATTTAGCGGTACTTTAACCGAATATTTTTCTAATAGAGAGTATTCTGGCGAAATAATCTTAAATAGCGGCGATTACGGAGTTTTTTTGAAAAAACTTTTCTAAACGGACTTAAAACCGTTGACAAGTCGAGATTTTAATGCTATTATATAAGCAATTAAATAGTCAAACCGAAGAGATAAAGTAGTAGATAACGTGCGAGTATAAAGAGAGTTTGCGGTCGGTGTAAGCAAATTGCAAGGCATTATCGAATGGGTTATCGAGGGCGCGGGTGAAATTACAGTAGTTCGCGACGCAAAAAGCCGAGCGTTAAAGCGGCAGGATATGATAGTATCCGAAAAGAGGTAAAATTGATTTTTACAAAAACGGGTGGCAACACGGAATAATTCGTCCCGAACGAATAGCCGTGTTTTTTATTTTAAAAAAACAGGAGGTAGACAAATGAATAAAAAGATTCCCACGAAAATATTTTTATCGGAAGAGGAGTTGCCGAAACAATGGTACAACATAAACGCGATTTTGCCGGAAAAACATCTTCCGTCGCTTAATCCCGAAACGCTTAAACCTTGCACGTTAAGCGATTTCGAACAAGTTTTTTGTACGGAACTTTCCAAGCAGGAATTAAACGTAACGGATGAATATATAGATATTCCCGACGAAATACAAGATTTTTACAAAATGGTTCGCCCGTCGCCTTTGACGCGCGCGTATTATCTCGAAAAGGCGTTGGATACTCCCGCCGAAATATATTATAAATTCGAAGGCAATAATACGTCAGGTTCGCATAAACTCAATTCCGCTATCGCGCAAGCGTATTACGCGAAAGAACAAGGCTTAAAACACCTTACTACGGAAACGGGAGCGGGACAATGGGGAACTGCGCTTTCTATGGCATGTTCGTTTTTCGGGCTCGATTTGACCGTGTATATGGTTAAATGTTCCTCGGAACAAAAACCCTTCAGAAAAGCGGTTATGGAAACGTACGGGGCAACCGTTATACCGAGTCCGTCAAATACGACCGCAATCGGTAGAAAAATTCTCGAAGAATTCCCCGGTACGGGCGGTTCACTTGGTTGCGCCGTGTCGGAAGCAACCGAAAAGGCTATAAATACTCCCGACTGTAAGTACGTTTTAGGAAGCGTACTCGATCACGTTATTTTGCATCAATCTATTATCGGTTTAGAAACGAAAACCGCGTTGGAAAAATACGACATAACCCCCGATATCTTAATCAGTTGCATCGGTGGCGGTTCTAACTTCGGCGGGTTTATCGCGCCGTTCGTAAAAGATAAAATAAGCGGAAAGGCTAAATACGAAATTATCGCCGTCGAACCCGCTTCTTGTCCGTCGCTTACACGTGGTAAGTATGTTTACGATTACGGCGATACGGGTAAAATTACGCCGCTTATGAAAATGTATACGCTCGGCAACGGATTTATGCCGTCAAAGAGCCATTCGGGCGGTCTCAGATATCACGGAATGAATCCGATTATATCTAAACTTTATCACGATAAACACATTAAAGCGGTATCCGTTAAACAAACGGAAGTTTTCGATGCAGCTGTTAAGTTTGCGAAAACCGAGGGAATACTTCCCGCACCCGAGTCCTCGCACTCGATAAAAGTCGCGATTGACGAAGCGTTAAAATGCAAGCGGACGGGCGAAAAAAAGAAAATCGTATTTTGTCTCACCGGAACGGGTTACTTCGACTTAAAAGCGTATATGGAATACAATAAACATACTTTATCCGATTACGTTCCGACGGAAGAAGATTTAGAAAAAGGTTTTAAAACCATACCCGATATTCCGCAAAATAGATAAAATGCGCTTAAACGCTTGATTTATATCGCAAAATAGTATATACTATTTATAGTTTTCAGGAGGATGTTTTTTATGATAACTGCAGATAAAATTAAAGAAACGATTGCAAAGCAATTAAATAAACCCGTTTCGGAAATTACGGAAGAAAAAGAAATCGTTAAGGACCTCGGAGCGGATTCGCTTGACACGGTAGAGATGCTTATGAATCTCGAAGAGGAATTTAACGTTGCCGTTTCGGAAGAAGAAGCGGTTAAAATTAAAACCGTAAACGACATTATCGCGCTTTTAGCGGATAAATAACAAAAACCCAAAAGAAAAACCCCGTCGGCTTATTGCTTACGGGGCTTTCGTTTTATTTATAATTCTTTTTTTCTTCTTAAATCCTTAAACTTAATTTTAGAGCAAATATTTTGTATTGTCGACCATAAAACGGTGTTAGTCATTACGATTGCGATAACGAGCAATATGTGATGCCAATAAACCGTCAACGGCGTAAGTTTAGAATAACCGAGCATTTCAAAACCGAAAGCAATTGAAAGAAGTGTTATCGTCAACAAAACGGCTATGACTCCGCAATACAAAACCGCTCTGTATTTATTGAAGGGGCAACATATTTTGTAGAGCGCGATGGCACCCGAATAGGTTACCGCAAAAACCGCGATCGTTGAATATATGTTTTGATCGAAATTCGTGTCGCCGAGCGTTGAGCGGAACAACTCTATAAGAGCCGCGCTTAAAAACATTATAACCGCGCCGGGGAGAGCCTTTGACATTACCGTGCTAATAAATCTACCTTCAATTTTTTTGTCGTTCGGTTGCAAAGACAAGAAGAACGACGGCGCGCCTATAACAACGAGTTCCAATAAATTCATTTGTTTTAATTGGAAAGGATAATCTTTAATATGCGGTAATACGAGAGTTACGAACGCAATGAAAATGGTAAACATCGTTTTCATTAAGTATAGCGAAGCAGAACTCTGCACGTTGTTTATAACCCGTCTGCCTTCGTAAACGACTTTCGGCATAGAATTAAAGTTATTGTCTAAAAGAATAATATGCGATATGCTCTTAACCGCGTCGCTGCCCGCGGCAACGGTTATGGCACAATCCGCTTCTTTTAACGCGAGAACGTCGTTTACGCCGTCGCCCGTCATAGCGGTAACGTGCCCCGCAGTTTTCATTGCTCTAATAAGAATTGCTTTTTGTTCGGGAGAAACTCTGCCGAATACCGTATATTTATTGGCGATTTCGTAAACTTCGTTATCAGTTAAACCTTCGAGACTTATGTATTTATCCGCGTCTTCAACTCCGACGCGCTTGGATACTTCCGACACGGTAACGGGGTTGTCGCCCGATATAACTTTAATGGCAACTCCGTTACTCTTAAACCATTTAACCGTTTCGTACGCGTCTTCGCGGATATTGTCGACGATTAAAATAATCGAATAGGGGATAAAGTCGTGCGGAACTTCGTCGTTTTCAATAGGAGCGTTGCTTTGCGCAAGCAACAATACTCTGAAGCCGAGACTTGCGTATTGTTCTATTTGAGGTTTAATCTCTTCGTAAATATCGGCGGACAAAACGAATTCCGGCGCGCCTAGCGCAAACGTTCCTATGTCTTCGAACGTTACGGCGGACAATTTTCTTATCGAACTGAACGGAATAGTCGCAATCGGCTTAAAATCGGAATTTTGACCGAAATACGAGTTTAGCGCGATAGCCGTTTGGTTGTTGTCTTTTAACATTCCGAGCATAGATCCGATAATTTTATTCGTATCGTATGGTGGATTGTTTTTTAACTGAACGACTTCTTTAACGGTCATTCTGCCGTCGGTTATAGTACCCGTTTTATCGAAGCATACCGTATCGACTCTCGCGAGCATTTCGAGAGAGTATAAGTCTTGAACGAGTGTATTGTGTTTTGCGAGTTTAACCGTACCGATAGCAAGCGTTAGGCTCGTTAATAACATAAGCCCCGAAGGAATCATTCCGATTATAACGGTAGAAGTCCTTAAAATTGCATCTTCTATCGGAGAGTCGGATATTATAAGCGATTTAGTGAAAAACAACGCGCCTACGGGGAGAATTATAAAACTCAAAAATTTAATTATTATTTGAAGTGAGCCGATAATTTCCGAGTGGGGTTTTTTGTATTTTTTAGCCTTAGCGGCAAGCATTGATACGTAATTATTTTTACCGACTTTAACCGCTTTAACGGTACAAGAACCGCTCGTTATGTAACTTCCAGCGAAAAGTTCGTCTCCGACGACTTTTTTTATGGCGATAGATTCGCCCGTCAAGAGAGATTCGTTTACTTCGACGCTTCCGTCTAAAATAACGCTATCCGTCGGAATTTGATCGCCGAGCGATAAAACGACGATATCGTCTAAAACGATATTTTTAGACGGAATATCTTTAACTGAACCGTTTCTAATAACTTTACTATGCCGAGTGGCAACGAGGGAAAGTTTATCGGTACAAATTTTCGCGCGCGTTTCTTGCGTTACGCCTATGATAATGTTAAGCGCGTACACCAATACGAAAACGTAATTCATAATATCCGCGTCAACTAAAAGCAGACCGATAAACACGGTTAAACCGAGAAGGTTAAAAAGGGTAAAAACGTTGCCGAAAAAAATACTGAACAAGGACTTCGAGTATTTCTTTTCGGCGGCGTTAGTATTTTTCGTGGCAACTCTCTCCGATACTTGCTTGTCGCTAAGCCCCGTCTTAATCGACGGGTTATAGCGACGTACCGATATAATCTTTTTCTTTTTTTTAAATAATTTCATTTTTCGCCTTGTAACCGTCATAGCGTTATACTATGACGTTGATTAGTCTTTTAGGAATAATAATAAGTTTTTTAATTTCTTTTTCGGAAAGTTCCGCGGCAAGTTTTTCGTCCTTAAAAATCAATTCTTTCGCGGTTTGTTCGTCGCAAGTCGGGGGAACGAGCAACTTAGCGCGCATTTTACTATTGATTTGAACGGCAACTTCAACTTCGTCTAAAACGAGAGCGGATTCGTCGCAAACGGGGAATTCGCGCGTAAAGACTGAGTTTTTATTTCCCGACGCTTCGTGAATTTCTTCGGCAAAGTGGGGCGCGCACGGAGCAAGAAGAAGAATGAACTTATCGAAACAATCCTTAAATAATTTTACGTTTTTCGTACCTGTCAAACCGTCGTATTTATAGAAGGCGTTGACTAGTTCCATAAGACGTGCGACCGCGGTGTTAAACGAGAAAGCCTCTAAATCTCTGTCTACGCATTTAATCGCGTAATTGGTTGCGTAAAGAAGATCTTTTTCGTCCTTGCCTATGTCAGAATATTCGCCGTTTTCCGTTTCGTTTAGTTTAACGGAAAGTCTTTCGATTCTGTCGAGGAATTTGGTAATCGCCTTAATTCCGTCGTCGCTCCAAGGTCCGCCTTCCGTATAGGAAAAACCGAACATAAGATAAAGCCTTAACACGTCGGAACCGTACTTTTGAACGTATGGATCGGGGGCGATTATGTTGCCTTTAGACTTGCTCATACGGAAGCCGTCCGGACCTAAGATAACGCCTTGATGAACGAGAGACTTAAACGGTTCGTCAAATTTGAGGTAACCCATATCTCTTAACGCTTTCGTAATAAATCTTGCGTACAAAAGGTGCATACAAGCGTGTTCCGCGCCGCCGACGTACTTATCGACGGGGAGCATCTTGTTTATTATTTCGGGATTAAAAGGTTCTTTGGCGTTATGCGCGTCGGGATATCTCAAATAATACCAACTCGAACATACGAAAGTATCGAGCGTGTCGGGATCTCTGTGCGCCGGACCGCCGCAAACGGGGCAAGTCGTTTCCATAAAGCCTTTATGTTTAGCGAGCGGAGACTCTCCGTCCGGTGTAAATTCTACGTCGTAGGGGAGTTTAACGGGCAATTCTTCGTAAGGGACGGGAACCGCACCGCACTTTTCGCAGTGAACAACGGGAATAGGCGCGCCCCAATAACGTTGACGGGAAACGAGCCAATCTCTGAGTCTGTAATTGGTTTTGTGTTCGCCTTTGCCTTCTTTAGCGAGTTTGTTTAGAATGGCTTTTCTCGCTTCTTCGCTATTTAAACCGTCAAATTCGGGGCTGTTTATAACGATGCCGTCCTCAACGAAAGGAAGATCGTCGTTGCAGTTAACGCCTTTAACGACGCGGGTAATAGGTAGACCGTACTTTTTAGCGAACGCGAAATCTCTTTCATCGTGAGAAGGAACGCCCATAACCGCGCCCGTTCCGTAAG
>CAZNWP010000022.1:0-17076 GCA_964576995.1 uncultured Christensenella sp.
GGCTATTACAACTTTTTTACGTAATTTAATTGAAATAATATTTATTTTTTGTTAAAATATAATTATGAGTTATCATATAGACACGGGACTTATAAAAGAAAAGTTCAAGACGGATTGCGAATGTCCGTTATGCGAGATAAAGAAAGAAGCCGAAGAGCAGTTTTTGCACGAATTTTTAAATGATGCCGTAATGGCGGACGATTGCCGCGTGGAAGTCGGCAAGAAAGGTTTTTGCGCGGAACACTTCGATAAACTGTTCGTAAGGCAAAACAAACTGTCGGTCGCGCTTCAAATGCAAACGCGAATGAACGCCGTCGGCGGATTGTTCGACGCCGTTAATTCCGTCGGACAAGCGAAAAAACGCGCTAAGGAGATAGAAAAATCGCTATCCGGATGCGTTATATGCGATTTACTCGAAGAAAGTATGGTTAAATACTATAAAACGATAGCACAACTCTTCGCGCGGGAAAGAGAATTTTTCAAAACCCTGCACTCGTCGAAAGGTTTTTGTATGCGCCATTACGCCGAATTGTTAAAATACGCGTCTTGCGCGGGATTTATGACGAAGGAATACTTAAAAGTGTTATCGTCCGTACAAAAGCGCAACTTCGACAGACTCGGCGAAGAACTCGGCGCGTTTTGCGTAAAGCACGATTACCGTAACGCGAACGTTCCTCTCGGTTCTGCGGAAACAGCGCTTCCTCGCGTCGGTGAAAAATTCTACGGAAAAAAAGACTAATACCGCCTTTTCTCTCCGCCGCATTTTAGCGGCGGAGAAACTATTTTAACGACAAAATTTTTCCAACGCTTCGCGTAAAATTCTTATATGTAATTCCTCGTCGAGTTTTATGCGCGATATTACCGCCGCGACGTTTTCGTTCGTCAACGCGCACAGCATTGCGTCGTACTCACGAACGGCGAGCATTTCGCCCGATATATCGTCGAGGAGCATTTTCCTCGCGGTTTTAGAATAACTCACGAATCCGCCCGAATAAAAGTCGCATTTATAAGGCGGTCTTGCGGTATACACGGGATCGCTTCCGAGTTTTAAGAGCGTTTCCCCTAAAATCCCGAGGTGCTTCATTTCGGCTACGGAAATACCGATTAAGATATTCGCTATATCCTCGTCGCCGTCGTCCGCGAAAAAATAATGGTGATAAACGTACTGCAAAATCGCGTTGAGTTCCCCGTGCCGTCCTGCGTAAGCGGGCGCGATTACGTCGGCGGAATATTTATCCGCGGTTATCCCGCAAAGCGACGGGTACGGCAGATTGACTATTAAAGGTTTATCCATGTTTTCTCCTTTTGCGTTTTATTATCATTATACGGAACAAGTGGGCGTTTCGTGCGTCGACGATAAACGTTATTACCCGCTTGGCGGTTTAATTATTTGCCACGCGATTGCGGTTTTTTTAACGTAATTTCACGCGGCTTCGCACTTTGATTGATTTTATTTTTTTAATGTGCTACAATAAACGTATTATGATGGTTACGATTTGTATTTCGGCAATCACCGTCGTCGCTATGACGGCGGCAATAATAATAAAACCTTACGTAAAAATAGGCGGCGTTAAGATAGGACTTTATTGTCTTATAACGATTATCGGCGCGATTTTACTGTTATCTTTCGGGTGCGTTACCGTTAAAGAGGCGTTCGACGGGATAACCGCGAATACCGCGGTGAACCCGCTTAAAATTCTCGCGTTGTTTTTGTCTATGACGCTTATATCCGTTTATCTCGGAGACGCGGGTTTTTTCTCGTACGTCGCGGAAAAACTCTTCTCCACGGTAAAAGGCGGCTCAATAAAACTTTTTATCGCGCTATATTTTATCGTGGCTATTTTGACGGTGTTTACGTCTAACGACATTATCGTTTTAACGTTTACCCCGCCCGTTTGCATTTTCGCAAAGAAAGCGAAAATCTCGCCCGTGCCGTTTTTAATAGGCGAATTCGTCGCGGCAAACACTTGGAGCGTCGCGCTTATTGTCGGCAACCCCACGAACGTATATCTCGCGGGAAGCGCGGGCATAACCTTTTTCGAATACTTGAAAGTTATGTTCTTACCCGCGGTCGCGGCGGGAATCACGAGTTTCGTCGTTTTGCTTCTTTTATTTCGCAAGCAGTTAAGCGTTCCTCCGACGAGAGAGGAAAATCCGTCCGCTCGCAGCGCAAGAATAAGCAAACCGCCTATGATAGCCGCGCTTATAACGCTCGGCGCATGTATAATCGCTCTCGCCGTATCTTCTTTTATCGGTATTGAAATGTGGCTTATATGCGTAATATCCGCCGCCGCGCTTACGCTTTTCAATCTCGTTTACGGTTTAATCGCGGAAAAGTCCGCCGCGCGCGTGGTACACGGACTGAAAAAAGCGCCTTACGAACTTATACCCTTCGTGCTTTCTATGTTTATAGCGGTGCTCGCGCTTAAAAAATGCGGAATAACCGATATACTCGGCGACGCACTGCTAACGGGAAGAAAATCCGACGCTTTAACTTTCGGCTTTTTGTCGGCGTTATCGTCTAACCTTTTAAACAATATACCGATGAGCGTTTTGTTCGAAAAGATAATAGGCGGCAAAAGCCTTTACGCGTTGTACGGCGCGGTGATAGGCTCTAACGTCGGCGCGTTTATTTCGCCCGTGGGCGCGCTCGCGGGAATAATGTGGACTAAAATCCTCGCGGGAGAAGGCGTGGATATGCCCTTCCGCAAGTTCGTAAAATACGGCGCGTGTTGTGCTTTCCCCGCCCTCGCCGCTTCGTGCTTGTGTTTATTTATTACTTTATAACGGTGTAAAAGATGGCTACTATTTTGATTATTTTTATTTACTTTATATATATAGGATTGGGAATCCCCGATTCCGCGATAGGTTCCGCGTGGCCCGCGGTATACCCCGATTTAAATCTCCCCGTAAGTTACGCGAGTTTTATAACGGTGCTTATATCGCTATGCACGGCGGCTTCGTCCTTTTTTTCCGCAAGACTCATAAACAAGTTGGGAACGGGTCTCGTTACCGCGATATCCACGCTCGTTACGGCTTGCGCGCTTTTAGGGTTTTCCTTTTCGACGTCTATATGGTGGTTATGCGTTTCCGCTATACCCGCGGGGTTCGGCGCGGGCGCGATAGACGCCGCCCTTAACGATTACGTCGCGGTAAGATATAAGTCGGCGCAAATTAACTTTTTACACAGTTTCTACGGCATAGGCGTTGCGATAACCCCGTTTTTAATGTCGTTCGCGCTTAAAAACAACGATTGGCGCGCGGGTTACAGATTGATTTTCTACGTTCAAATAGGGCTCGCCGCGCTTGCGTTTATCTCTCTGCCGCTATGGAAAAAAGTAAAAGAGCAAGGCGGCGAAGCGGAAAACTATACGCCCGTCGTTTTATCTTACGTTAAAATGGCGAAAATTCCCGCCGCGAGAGTAGGTTGGCTCGTATTCTTTTTCACGTGCGGGCTCGAATTTACTTGCGACACGTGGGCGACCACCTTCCTCGTAGAATCGGAAGGCGCAACCGCCGAAAGCGCGGCAAGATTTTTAACGCTTTATTATCTCGGAATAACCGCGGGAAGGTTTATATCGGGTTTAATATCCCGCAAAGTCGGAAACAAAACGATAATTTTAACGGGATACGCGATAGTTTTATGCGCAATCGGAATTATGTTTTTGCCCGTTCCCGTCGCGGTTAAGGGCGTCGCGCTCTTAATGATAGGTTTAGGCAACGGACCGTCTTTCCCCAATCTCATTTACCTCACGCCCGTTTGCTTCGGCAAGCGCGCGTCGCAATCGCTCATCGCTTCGCAAATGGCTATGTGCAACTTAGGTATATTGTTCGTTCCGCCGCTCTTCGGGCTCGTCGCGCGCCATATTACGCCCGCGTTGTTCCCCGTCTATCTCGCGATATTGTTCGCGGCGATGCTGTACTTTACACTCGTATACTTAAAGCGTCTCGATAAACTTAAATCAAACGGCGGCTTAAAATTTGACGAACCCGTCGAACACGCCGACTTAAACGTATAAAAAGGTTAGGAGTAAAATATGGAAAGAATTGCAAAATTCGAAAAGGTAAGCAAAACGGAATTTTTGAAAAACGGAACGGAAGAAAACTATTCGTCGATTATTCTTCCCCGTCGCGCGACTTCGGGAAGCGCGGGCTACGATTTTTTCGCGACGGAAAATTTTTCTCTCGCGCCTAACGAAACCGTTAAAATCGCCACGGGCGTACGCGTGAAAATCGCGGACGGTTGGGCGTTGCTCGTTTACCCCCGCTCGTCTCTCGGCTTTAAGTACCGCTTAACGCTTAACAACACCGTTGGGGTTATCGACGCGGATTATTATAACGCCGACAACGAAGGGCATATATTTATTAAAATGACGAACTGCGGCGATATACCTTTAACCGTGGAAAAAGGCAAAGCCTTCGCGCAAGGCATATTTACGCCGTTCGGCATAACTACGGACGACGATTGCGACGCTTCTCGAACGGGCGGACTCGGCAGTACGGATAAATAATCGGAGTAAAAATACAAAATCTTTAAGAATTTTCGTTTAAGACTTGCGTATTTTATCTTTATGTGCTACAATATCTATAATAAAACTTTATTTTTTTTAGGAGGTATACTCTAATGGCTTACAAAATCAGCGATAAATGTATTTCTTGCGGCGCGTGCGCGGACACTTGTCCCGTCGGTGCAATCAGTCAAGGAGACACTCAGTACAACATCGACGCGGAAGCGTGCATGAGTTGTGGTGCGTGCGCGGCGGGTTGTCCCGTTGAGGCTATTGCCGAAGAAGAATAATTTACGGCAAAAAGAAACTTTAAGGCGCAGAGTTTTTTGCGCCTTAATTTTTTAGGAGAACGCTATGCTTGAAACGGAAGAACTCGGCGTATCGGGAATTAAAGTTTATCAAGACTGCGAACTTTACCGCTTCACGTCCGACGCGATAATGCTCGCTAAGTTCGCGTGCGTTAAAAACGGCGACGTCGTCGCGGACTTTTGTTCGGGCTCGGGAGTAGTCGGGTTTTATCTTTACGGCGCGAACGCCGATCTTATTAAATCGGTAACGCTCGTGGAAATGCAAAAACCGCTCTTTGACCTATCCGTAAAGAGCGTAGAATTAAACGGGCTTCAAGATAAATTTTCCGCGGTGAACGCCAAACTTCAAGACTTAGGCAACGAGTACTGCGGGAGGTTTTCGCTTATAACGTGCAATCCCCCGTATATGAAAAAGGACTCGGGCGAACACGATAAAAATCCGTTCGTCGCCGTATGCAAAAGAGAAGTCGCGTTAAGCCTCGACGAACTGTTGTTCGCGATAGGCAAAGCCTTAAAATACGGCGGGAGAACCGCTCTCGTGCACCGCGCGGACAGACTCGCGGACGTTATTTGCGGCTTGCGCAAAAACGGGTTAGAACCCAAAAGGCTTCAACTGTGTTACGCGGAAGGCAAAGAGCCGTACTTATTTATGATAGAAGCGGTAAAAGGCGGCAAAAGCGGTATGCGACTTTTATCGCCGCTAAAAAACTGAAAGGAGCGAAAAATGCTATACTTCGTGGCAACGCCCATAGGCAACTTAAACGATTTTTCTTTCCGCGCGGTGGATACGCTTAAATCGGTCGACGAAATCGCGTGCGAGGACACGCGCAGATCTTTGATTCTCTTAAACCGTTACGGAATAAAAAAACCGCTTTTTTCTTACCATAAATACAACGAAAAAGAAGAAAGCGAAAAAATCGCCGATAAACTCGCGGCGGGTAAAAATATCGCGGTAATATCCGACGCGGGTATGCCCGTTATATCCGATCCCGGTAACGTGCTTTGCAAAACGCTTATAGAGCGCGGACTCGAATTTACCGTTATCCCCGGAGCGTGCGCGTGCGTTTCCGCTTTGGTTTTGTCGGGACTTTCTTGCGCTCGGTTTTGCTTTATCGGTTTTCTCCCTCCGTCGGCGGGTGAAAAAACGAGACTGCTCGAAAAGTATAAAGATCTCGATATGCCCCTTATATTCTACACCGCCCCGCACGACGTGATAAAGGACGTGAACGCGATTTTCTCCGTTTTCGGAGACAGACAAGCGGTCGCCGTTAAAGAGATAACTAAAATTCACGAACGCGCGGAGCGCTTTAACTTAAAAGACGGATTGCCGTCCGAACCGAAAGGCGAATACGTTTTAATAGTGGACGGAAAGCCGAAAGAAGATTTTTCCGCGCTATCCGAAAAAGAACATATTCAAAAATACTTAGACTTAGGACTCGACAAAAAAGAAGCGTTAAAACGCGTGGCGAAAGATCGCGGAGTCAGTAAGTCGTCGCTTTATAAATACACGATAGAAGAAAAGAATTAAGGATTACTTATATGGAAAAACCCATACTCGGTTACGTCAGTTTTATTATATCGCGGTATACTTTTTCGTTTATTCGTTTTTGGGTTGGATAACGGATTTTATCGGGAAACACGCGTCCGATTTAACCGACAGCGTGTCGGCAAGGATAAAAAAGGTCGTGTCCAAACTCGAAAACTCGCGTATAGTTAAAGCCTTTCCGCGGCTTAAAAAGAACGCTAACGACGTTATGTCGAAATACGAACTCGCCGTTAAAGATAACGAAAAAGAGCCCGCAAAGACGGATAACGACGACTAATAAAAGCATTAAAACTTGTGCGGCGCAGCGATATACCATCGCTGCGCCGCAAGTTGTTTTTTCGTCAATCCTTAAAACAATTTTTTATCGCGTTAAACGCGTCCTCGGTTATTACGCGTTCTACTTTGTACGCGTTATCGTTCCGTCTTTCGCCACCGTGATAAAACCGTCTTTTTCAAAATCCCCATCGCTCGGGACACGCTCGGTTTACCGTAATCGAGTTCCGCGGCAACGTCTATCGCGCGCACCGCGCCTTTTTTATTTTTTAATCTCAATATCGTTTCGAGATACATTTAGCGAGATTCGCCGTTTGCCATAATTCTCACCCGTAATTTGCAAGATTCTCCGTGCTTACTTTTTCAAAGAAAACGCGTACGTCGTTTTACTGTAAAACTTATCGCCCTTTCTCAAAATCGGACTTTTCCACTGCGGATTATTAACGCAATCGGGAAATAACTGCGTTTCGAGACAAAACGCGGAATGTAAACCGTAATCGGACTTGCCGTGTCTTATAACGGCGGAGTTGCTCGTATACAACTGAACCCCGGGCATATCCGTGAAGCACTCCATAACGACGCCCGTTTTATCCGAATACGCCGTCGCGCAATGCTCGGAATTAAGACAGAAATTATGATCGTAACCGTTTACCGCTTTTATTTGTTCGTCGTCCGCGCAAATATCCTTGCCGATCGGCTTAAAGTCGGTAAAGTCGAACGCCGTGTTTTTCACCGCGCGCTCCTCGCCCGTCGGAATGAGTTTTTCGTCGATGGGCAAATACTTGTCCGCGTTTATTTTAAGATTTATATCTAAAATACTGCCGTCGCTTTCGCCGTTAAGATTGAAAAACGCGTGGTTGGTGGGATTAAGCAAAGTCGCGCCGTCGCTCTCGCCGAAATATTCTATAATAAGTTCGTTGCCGCGAACGGAATAACTCACCGCGAATTTGAGATTTGCGGGATAACCCTCTTCACCCGCGGGACTGTCGTAATAAAACTTAACGCCGCAACCCGTCTCCTCCGAGCGGAAAAGTCTGTCGTTAAACCCTTTAACCCCGCCGTGCAAATGCGCCTTGCCGCCGTCGTTTAACGCAACGGAATAACTTACGCCGTCGATAGCGAATTTGCCGTCTTTTATGCGGTTTGCAAATCTGCCTATCGTCGAACCGCGATACCTGCCCGCGCCCGTTATGCCCGCCGCGTCGGCAAATCCGACGATAACGTCTATATTCTCACCGCTCTTCTGAGGAACTTTTAAGGATATAAGCGTCGCGCCGAGTTCGGAAACCTCCGCTTCTATACCGTCTTTTATAACGTATTTATATACGTCTTTGCCGTTAAAATTTTCTTGAAAAACCTTTTTAACCATTATACGTTCTCTCCTAACTTATAAGCAATCTCGGGGTAATCCGTCGAATTTATTTCGCCGAGCGCGTGTACGCCGCCCGCGCGCAAAACCTTTTTAAGCGTTACGCCTTCAAAACAATCTACCCAGCCTTGCAAATCCTTTTCGCAACCGTCGAAAGTATATTCTTCGTCCTCCGCCGCCGTTGCCAAAAGGTAAACTTCTTTAAATTTATTGTCTTGCGGAAAAAGCGGATTTAATCTGTCGAGGAAAGTTTTAAGTTGTCCGCATACCGCGTAATAATAAACGGGCGTCGCGAAAACGAGCGCGTCGGCGTTTCTCACCGTCTCGTAAATCTCGTTCATTCCGTCGTTCAACACGCACTTGCCCGCGTTTTGACAAACGCCGCAACCGATGCAGAACTTTAAGTTAACGTCTCTTACCGCAATAAAAGCAACTTCGTTGCCCGTCGCAGTCGCACCGTCGCGGAATTTTTTCGCGAGCGTTTCCGAGTTGCCGTTTTTTCGCGGCGAAGCGGATATAATTACGACTTTTTTCATATCGTTTCTCCTTTAATTTATCTATTCGCTCTCGAACCCGTGGCTTTTTATAAGCCTCGCGCTGTTGCGCCAATCTTCTTCTACTTTGACGTAAGTAGTCAAAAAGACTTTTTTGCCGAGGAATTTTTCCATATCCGCGCGAGCGAAAGATGAAACCTCTTTCAAGGCTTTTCCGCCTTTACCTATAAGTATTGCTTTATGGTTTTGTCTGTCGCATATAATATCGAGGTAAATATCGTAAACTTTTCCGTCCTCGCGCAAAGCGAAACGGCTGACGATAACCGCAACGCCGTGCGGAATCTCTTTATCGAATTTAAGCAAGATTTTCTCGCGCATTATTTCCGCTATCATAAACTTTTCCGAGCGATCGGATATAACGTCGTCGCCGAAGATTTTTTCGCCGTCGGGCAGTTTGTTTTTGATAACCTTTAACAGTTCTTTGACGTTGCGTCCGCGACGTGCCGAAACGGGAACGATATCCGCGTCTATCTCCGAGAGTTGCTTCAACTCGGACATCAAAAGACTTTCGGGCATAATATCCGTTTTAGTGAGTACCGCCACCGCGGGGATTCCCGCCGACGTGTACTTTTTAATGAGAGATACGTCCTTTTCGGTAAGACCGTCGTGCGCGTCGGTAACGAAAAGTATAACGTCTACGTCCTTTTCGCAATTTTCGACCGTCTTTTGCATTACGGAATTAAGCATATTGTCCGCCTTGTAAAGACCGGGCGTGTCCACGAAAACTATTTGACAGTCGTCGGAATTATACACGCCGCATATTCTGTCGCGCGTGGTTTGCGGTTTTGGCGAAACGATGGCGACTTTTTCGCCGACTAAGACGTTGACGAGCGTAGACTTACCCGCGTTTGCTCTGCCTATTACGGCGACGTAACCCGATTTCATGCTTGTTCCGTCTCCTCCGCGGATTTTTCTTCCGCCGCTTCCGCGTTTTCAACCGCCGTCGTTTCGGCGGGTTTACGCGTTTTTTGAGGTTTTACGTAAAAGGGTTTGACTTTTTTATCTATTAAAAGGCGTACGACGGCTTTTTCCTTTTCGCGCATTTCCTTTTTATCCTCGTCCGTCATGTGGTCGTAACCCATAAGGTGCATAAGCCCGTGGATAATGAGATAATCTCTCTCCTCTTCTTCGGAATGGTTAAGTTCCGCGGCTTGTACGCGAATTTTCTCGTCGCATAAAACGATAGAACCGATAAAAATATACCGTCCGTCCAATTCGGTATTGCATTTTTCGCGCCTTAAAACTTCGCCTTTTATCCCTTCTAAACTCGGAAAGGATAGCACGTCGGTAATCGAATCGACGCCGCGCGCGGATCTGTTTAAGTCCGTCATTTCGGTACCCGATTCGAAAACCGCTTCCGCTTTAAGGTTAGCCGTTTGTCCTAAAACCGTATACACGGCTTTGGCGAGTTTTTTAATTTTCAGTTTGCGTTGTAAACATTCTATTTTAAGTTTTCCCATAGTAAGTCCTTTATTCTTGTTTGTCGTCGCGTAAATCCGCCTCGTCCTTTTTAACGTCTATACCCTCTAAACTGACGGTCGGATATTCTATTCGCTTGTGGTACACGCCGGTCAAACGGTTTACCACGGTGTTTATTATTATGTTGATTTCTTTTATCGTAAGTTCGCACTCGTCGAACTGTCCTAATTGCATTCTGTCGCTTACTATCTTTTTAACCGCTTCGTTGACTCGCTCGCGCGAACGGTCTTTAAGAGATCTCGCCGCCGCTTCGCAACCGTCCGCTATCATTATTATCGCGGATATTTTAGTTTGCGGTTTCGGTCCGGGATAGCAGTATTGCAAAATGGGAACTTCGCCGTCGGTGAATTGTTTCGCTTTTGCGTAGAAGAACCAAATGGGCAACGTGCCGTGGTGTTCTAAACACACCCTCGCCACGTTTTCGGGAAGTCGCGCCTTTTTAGCGAGTGCGTAACCGTCTTGCGTATGCGATTTTATTATATTCGCAGAAAGTTCCGGCGTTAAATCGTCGTGCGGATTTTCGCCGTCGGCTTGATTCTCTTTGAAAAATTCGGGACGACGAAGTTTGCCTATATCGTGGTAATACGCGCAAGTTCTCGCAAGCAAAGCGTCCTCGCCGATGGCGGTGGCGCACGCTTCCGCAATGTTGGATACGACTATGTGCGTAACCGTCTTGCGTATGCGATTTTATTATATTCGCAGAAAGTTCCGGCGTTAAATCGTCGTGCGGATTTTCGCCGTCGGCTTGATTCTCTTTGAAAAATTCGGGACGACGAAGTTTGCCTATATCGTGGTAATACGCGCAAGTTCTCGCAAGCAAAGCGTCCTCGCCGATGGCGGTGGCGCACGCTTCCGCAATGTTGGATACGACTATGGCGTGATTGAACGTCCCCGGTGCGTGTTCTATCATCTTTCTGATGTATTTCGCTTTGTGATCGGTTAGTTCAGCGTACTTAAAGCACGTCTCTTTTTTAAATATCGATTCGAAAAAGGGAAGCAACAATAAAAACGCCGCAACCGCGAGAGGTCCGGAAAAGAATCCCGATATAAGCGAAACGACGATATCGTTCGATCCGAATTGTATCATAGGAAGCGCGATACAGATAAGCACGGGAATGGACACGGGGAAAGACAACGCTATAAGTTTTCCGCGCGCGTACACGTCGGACAACACGTAAACCGCTATTATGCCAGAAGCCGTTCCCATTATCAAAAAGAAGATGACGAAATATCCGTTCACGCCGATAAACGAACCCGCGAACACGTCGAACAAAAAGGTTAGAATATTAAAGATGAAGTTTATAAATATCGCCGTTCGACTGTCTACTAAAAACAACGTCATCACCGCCGCGAACGCAACGGGACGAACGTAAGGGTTAATATAATTCCCGCAAAGGAAGCAAATCACGATGCCCGTTTCGATAACGAGAAAAAGCATTTCCGAATTGCCGACCGAGCGCAAAAAATCTCTGCTTTCAAACAAGAGATATAAAGCGATAACCCCGACGAGCAAAACGAGCACCACTAAAAAACTGAAAAACGTTTCCGCCTTAAAATTTTCAGCAAGCGTCGCGCCTTTATCGAGCGCGTTAAAATAGACCGCAAGCACGAAAAGCAATGCGAGAACCACGACGTTAGCGACGAAAACCGCCGTTACGCCAGCCACGTTTTTTTTGCTCCAAGGGAGCAGTTTTAACGATCCTTTGTTATCCATAAACGTCTAATCCTTCCGTTTCCCCGAATATAAAATTCTTTCGTATTTTAAGGTAACGCGATAAATGACCGCGTCGCCGTCTTTTATCGTTTCCACCGAACAATCGGTAAACCGTTCGCCGAGAGCGTCCTCCGCGAAAAGTTCCGCCGCCTCTTCCTGACCTTCCTCGACAGACACGTATACGTACGAAAACCGCGCTTCGATAACCGCATAACCGATCGTTTCCGTAGTTATCTTTTCTTCGCCGCGGTACGAGTAAGGTTCGGCGATAACCTCTCCCGCTTTAACTTCGTCTCCGACGTTCTTTACCGCCGTTCCGCGGTATATCTTTAATTCTTTTATAACCCCGTCGACGTCAGACGTAAGAGGGCTATCCGACGATGACAACGCGTCTTTACCGTTTTCTTTTAACACGAGGTACACGTCGAGCCGATTGCCGTTTTTAGAGCAACGCGCAAAGGTGAGCCGCGGATTATTTGCCAAAATGCCGTCCGACAGTATTTTTAAGTCGTTATCGGAAAAGCGCGAAAGCACGGTAACGCCGTTATCGCTTAAATATTTTTGCACTTCACGCCGACACACCGCGCCCGTTCCGCGATAGGAAAATGCGAATATAAAGTCGCCGAAGAACGCCGCCGCCGACACGAAAAACGCCGCGCCGAGCAACAGTCCTAAGTTCCGTGCGAAAAACAAAAGCGGATATCCTTTGCCGTATTCTCTTACCTTTACGATATCAGTATACCACAAATCGCGACAAATAGCAAAAAATTTACGCTCGTCGCGAAATTTTATGCCGATCTTCATCGTTTTAGCGTCGATTTTTTTAACTCGGTACACGCCGACGCCCTTATTTTGCAAATAATTTAGCAGTCCGTCGAGATTAACTCCCTTTATCTTAAAAAGGCTATATATCTCCGACTCGCGTTTTATATTCTTTCTATTGCTTTTATCGTTCCGCAAACGGCAATATCCCCCGCGCAATATTTTTTTATCGTAAGCGAGTCGCCGATTATTTTAAGTCCGCCTTTTTTCAAAACGAGTTCGATTACGTCGGGCGAGTAACTTTTAACCGCTTTAACGTTCTCGAAGTATCCCGCTTTGTCTCCGATAAGCGCGGCGCGATAAACCGGTTCCGCACCTATATCGAAAAGACCTAAACTTTCGGCAATATTATCAATAAATCCCATATATAAATATTATGCCGAATAAAAGCGTTTTAGAAAAGCGCGGTAAATATTTTTTAACGACGAAAACCTCTCCGCGGGAGCGTCAGAAGCCCCCGCGAATTAAAAGTTTATTTTTTGTAATAGTTAATGAGGCAACCTTTAACGATTATCTCGCGTTCCGAAGGCGTAAGCGCGCCGAGTTTTAAGACTACGCTGCGTTTGCTTCCCGTCTCGGATATAACCGTCGCGGGGAATTCCGCATCGCCGTTTTCAATCTTGGCTTTCGCGTTTTCGACGTAAATCAAATCGCCGACGTTAAAGTCGTTTTTGTCGCACGTAAACGGCACCATACCCCAGTTTATGAGATTGCTTCTGTATCTCTTAGTAGCGTACTCTACCGCAACGTTCGCCGCTCCGCCGAGAACTCTTTGACAAGACGCCGCCTGTTCTCTCGCGGAACCGTCTCCGGGTTTAACGGAACAAACGACGCTTCCGTAAGTCGTGTTCGCCCTATCGTAACCGCGGTTTTCGGGGAACTCTTCCGACTTAACCGCTTTCGCCCTCTTCACGTAGTCGGGATCTTTTCTCGACAGCGCAAACTCCGCAAGTCTTAGCGGATTGCTTCTATAAGACGACGTTTCGCCCGACGGAATAAGTTCGTCCGTAGTCGTTACGGCGTCGTGTAAAGAACTTACCACTTTAAGCAAGAGGTTCTCTTTAAGCGGAGCCATTTCGGGCCAGTCTGCAATGTTAGGACCGTAAACGAGAGCGGTATCGAGATTTGCCTTGCCCACGCCGTTAAAGACGCGCGCCGCGTAAATCTTTTCGTCGAATTTATATTTCTTAATTTTATCGTTATACTCTTCGTCTAAGGCGGAAGTAATAGCTCCGCCGTTCTTTGCGGTTGCGGCTATGCTCCTCGCATCCATAAGACATACGGCGCAGAGTTGCCCTTCTTTAGGTTTGCTTCCCTCACGGCTTTCGAAGTTGCGCGTGGTATGGCGAACGGACAATCCGTTGTTTTGCGGCACGTCGCCGGCACCGAAGCAAGGACCGCAGAACGCCGTCTTAACGACCGCGCCGTTATCCATTAGTTTGCCGATATAGCCGTTATCCACGAGCCCTTTATACACGGGTTGGCTCGACGGATAAACGTCTAACGTAAATTCGTTTTCGCTAACGGGAGTATCGCCTAAAATAGCCGACGCCTCCGCAATGTTTTCGTAAGTTCCGCCCGCACAACCCGCGATAACGCCCTGCGTCGCGTATACTTTGCCGTCGCGAATTTTGTCGGTGAGTTTAAACTCTCCCTTACCTTCGGGCAAAAGTTTCGCGCCCGCGATTTCACATTCGCGAAGAAGTTCGTAAGGACGAGACAAGAAGTCCTTAATCGTGTACGCGTTGGACGGGTGGAAAGGAAGCGCGATCATCGGTTCTACTTTGGAAAGATCGATAACGACCGCTTTATCGTAATACGCGCCGTCGCCCGCTTTAAGTTGCTTATACGCGCCCTCTCTGCCGTGAAGTTTATAGTATTCTTTGATTTTATCGTCGGTTTCCCAAATAGACGACAAACAAGTCGTTTCCGTCGTCATAACGTCTATGCCGATACGTTCTTCCGCGGTGAGCGTGCTTACGCCCTTGCCGATAAACTCTAACACGCGGTTTTTAACGAAGCCGCTCTTAAACGTTTCTTTAATAAGCGCGAGAGCGACGTCTTGCGGACCGACGCCCTTTCTGAGTCTGCCTTTTAAGTACACCGCGACGACTTCGGGCATATCGACGTCGTAAGTTTTGCCAAGCAACTGCTTAACGAGTTCGGGTCCGCCTTCGCCGATCGCCATCGTTCCCAACGCGCCGTAACGCGTATGAGAGTCCGAACCGAGAATCATTCCGCCCGCGAACGCGCGCATTTCGCGCATATATTGATGAATAACCGCAAGGTGCGGAGGCACGAACGCCCCGCCGTATTTTTTAGCCGCGGAAAGCCCGAAAACGTGATCGTCCTCGTTAATCGTTCCGCCGACGGCGCAAAGCGAGTTGTGGCAATTGGTAAGCGTATAAGGAAGCGGAAATTTATCGAGCCCCGAAGCCTTAGCCGTTTGTATTATGCCGACGTAAGTTATATCGTGCGAAGTTATTTCGTCGAACTTTATTTTAAGTTTAGTTTCGTCGTCCGAAACGTTATGCGCGGACAAAACGTTATAAGACAAAGTTTTCTTTTTTGCTTGCGCGTCGGGAGCGTTCGCTCTCACGAGTTTGCCGCCCGAATAGTACACGCCGTATTTCTTGAGTTTAACCATAATTAGTCTCCGTAAATCTATATTAAAAATATTGTATCAAAACGCGCGAAAAAAATCAAGCGATAAAAGCATTAATAAATAAATGCTCTATAACTCTTGCTTTTTTCTTAAAAGTATTATACAATGTAGATATGGAAAAATTCAAATATAAATACTCCGCGGCGATTATCGCGGTACTCGTTTTCATAACCGCGTTGTCCGCCGGCGGCATCGTCTGGAACGTGCTAAGCATAATCCGTTTAAGCCAAAACGGAATGCCCGCCACGACTTATTACGTTACCGCGGTAATAAACTTATCGCTCGTCGCATTGTCTTTATGGATAGCGTTCGGCGGAAGATACGCGATAACGAAAGAAAACGTAATCTTAAAAATAGGCCCCGCAAAATTTACGGTGAAAGTAAACGAGATAATAAAACTCGTCTATTTTGAAAAGGCGAAAAAACTGTTTATGATAACGGTAAAAGGTTCGGCAACCGCCGTAATAATCGCGTCCGACAAAAACGACGCCTTTTTCGCCGCCCTAAAAAAAGTAAATCCCGACGTAGTATACGAACAAGTAAGCACGTCGGACGACGAATAACAAGTAAACGCTTTGCGTTTAAGTAATACGTAAAAGTGAAAAGTGAAAAAGTGCGGATTTTTCAAACTTTATACACTCGTGCCCCACGGAAAAACTTCTTTCCGCGGGGCACGGTTCTACGTGTAGACTACACGAGGCTTATAACAATTTTCGTTATTCAGTCTATCTGCTTAAACGGCTTATATATAGCCCAATAAAGAATAAGCCACAGTCCCGAAACACCGACAAGCGTGTAAATAATTCTCGAAACGACCGCTTCCGCGCCCGCACCGAATATCGCCGCGACGACGTTGAAATCAAAAATGCCGATAATTCCCCACACGACCGCGCCGACGATGGCTAACACGAAAGCAATCACGGTAGTAATTTTCATAAAGAACCCCCTTTCCCTTATTATGCTTCCCTTTCACCTATTTATACACCGACTTCCCGCCTATTCCCTCGCAAGTAGTTATATCTTTAATCGATTTTTAGCGTCGGATATTCCGTTCTCCCACTTAGAAACCGCTTGCGAAGTAACGTTTAACTTTTCGCCGAGTTCGGCTTGAGTCGTATTTGCCGTCTTACGCAGATTGACGATCGTTTGTCCGTAATTCATAAAATTACACTCCTTAAAAGAATTAAGAACGGAAAAGGGGTATACGCAACAAGACATAATAATAAGTACGGCAAAAGAAACGTTAAAGCCCTAATCTTGCTTGCCTTGGCGGGGAAATACGCCGTTTCGGCGGGTTACGCGCTTTTTTTAAAAAATTTACCGCTTTCGTTCGGTTTTCACGTTAAAACGCTTGACAAAATTCTTTAAATATTTTAATATAGATAGGCGTTTATAAGGCGTAGTTCCGCCAAAAGGTTAGCCCCCTTTGTAACGCTCGTCGTGAAAGCGTTATCGGAACGGCTTTTTATATCGCATATTTTACAAGGAGAACTACACAATGAAAACTTTTATGGCTCACGATAAAGACGTCGTTAGAAAGTGGTACGTTGTCGATGCGGAAGGCATTGCGCTCGGTCGTTTGGCTTCTCAAGTCGCAGCTATTTTGCGCGGTAAAAACAAACCCACCTTCACCCCCAACGTCGATACGGGAGATTTCGTTATAATCGTCAATTCCGACAAAGTCGTTTTGACGGGTAAGAAACTCGAAAAGAAATTTTACAGATACCATACCGGCTATATCGGCGGACTTAAATCCATTCAATACAAAACCTTGATGGCGACTAAATCCGACGTAGCCGTTTACGAAGCGGTTAAGGGAATGTTGCCGAAAAACAGTC
>CAZNWP010000023.1:0-17070 GCA_964576995.1 uncultured Christensenella sp.
TTAGGCGCACGCTCTAATGCACGCTTTTCTATATCTTTAAGAGAAACCTGTCCTTCTTCTTCGCCAAACTCTACGTTTACGCTGATATATCCGTCAGGTTTTTTGTGGGAAAGAACGACCAACGTCTCTACGTGCTTGGTTTGAGGGAACATGTCGTACGGGCGGATTTGTGTGATTTCGTAACGCGGTTCAACGTCTTTGACACGCTTTATCTCGTTGCCGTCGACGGCGAGAGTTCCGACGAGCAGACCGATGTCGCGCGCTAACGTTGACGGTTTACACGAAACGTACACGATTCTGTCAGCACCGCTCTCGATAACGGCGTTTAACACTTTAACGTCGCAACCCTTTCTCGGCGGATCTAATACGACGGTTATTTTCGCACCTTGCGAGCGCTCTTTTGCGATTATAGACGGTAAAACGTCTTCACATTTTGCGCAATAGTTTTCGATTTTATCTTTTAACCCGTTCCGCTCGGCAAGTTTATCGGCAATCTCCGTCGCCTCTTTAACGATTTCCACGCCTATCGCCTTTTTCGCGCGTTTGGCAAGCAACGCGGTCATTACGCCGCAACCGCTATACGCGTCTATAACGGTAGTGTTTTCGTCCGCTCCCGCGGCTTGAACGACTGCGGAATACAATTTCGAACACACGGACGAGTTTATTTGCATAAAACTTCTTACGCCCATTTTGAATTTAACGCCGAGCATATCCGAGGGGTACTCGGGCGGTCCGTAGAGCAAGAAAAATTCGTCCCCGTACACCACGTTCGTGTCGGCGGGATTATAATTGAGAAAAAGTGAAAAATCGGGTTTTAATCTTTTTTTAAGCAACGAAACGAGCCGTTCAGTTTGCGGAAGAGTGCGCTTTAACGAAACTACGGTTATTATAAGCGAGTCTTTAACCTCCTTTACGGTTATCTCTCTCACGTCTCCGCTTCGGTCGATTTCGGAATAACCTTTAAGTCCCGCTTCCGACATATAATCCTTAAAGGACGAGACGACGCTTTTCGTCCAAAAACCGTTTATCGGACAATCTTCGATCGGAACTATTCTGTGTGAATTTTCAGCGTAAAACCCGAACACGGTGCCGTCGAGCGTTTCGCCGACGGGCAGTTGAAGTTTGTTTCTGTAAAAAAAGCCGCTTTCGTCTTTAACGGCGGAACTGACTTCGACGTCGATTCCCGCAATCTTCTTAAAGCACTGTTCGACTTTATTTTCTTTTATTTTAAGTTGGTCGAGATATCTCACGTGTTGCAGTTGGCAACCGCCGCACTTGCCAAACACCGGACAACGCGAACGAACGCGCTCCTCGGCGGGCGTTAATATTTCAATCGCTTTACCGTAAGCGCATTTTGAAGTAACTTTCAAAACCTTATATCTAATTTTTTCTCCGACGAGCGTATACGGAACGAAAACGGTAACACCGTCGTCTTTCAAGATGCCTTCGCCGTTCATTCCTATACCGCAAACTACTGCTTCTCTCTCTTGGTTTTTCTTAAGCATGATAACCGAAAAAAACCGTCCTTTTATTCTTTTTAGTTATTTTTTAATAATTCTGCCGAGATATCCGTCGATAAATCTTTTCACGACGAAAATATAACGGTCGTAAACAAAGTAAAACACGACGGCGATAACCGCTAAAAAATATAAAATATTATCGCCGAGCCACGATAGCCATTCGGGAAAATCGCCGAGCGAAAGTCCTAAAAGCCCCGTGTAATAAAAATACGCGCCGTAAAAAAACAGAACGCACCAAACGATTCCTATTACCGTCCAAATCGCTTTATTAAAATTCTTCTTTATCGCCATATTTGCAACGACGGGGTATATTCCAAAGAACAAAAAGTACGACGGAAATACCACCGAATTAAACCGCGCGAGCGAAAAAAGCAAGGCAAGCACTCCGCCCGCGGCGAAAGAAAGAAAACAGCCCTTGTACGAATCGTAATACAAGGGTAAAATCACGAATGCCGACGCTATTACGAGAGCGAAAAGGTCCGCCATATCTATATACGCGCCGACGGTAAGCGCGATCGCAACGAACGCCGCGCTTATCGCCGAAATTGCCAAGACTTTGCTTTTCATCGTTATCTGCAGCACATACTGCAAAGCATATCCATACAGCACCAAGTAGCACAGAAAGAAAGACAGTCGTTCGTTCCGCCGCCCATTTGTCTTTCGGTGTTTCTGTGCGCGCCTCCGTCTCCGTACGCACCGTCGCCGTAGCCAATGTTGCCTGAGTGGAATTGCCTCTCGTTATAGTCGATTTTTTGTTTTAATTTAGTGTAAGAATCCGAATATTTTTCGTTATGCGGATCCATATTCATAGCGATTTCGAGTTGTTTTTTACTCTCGGTAATCCAATTCTTTTTATAAAACACGACGGACTGCAAATAATGCCATTCGGCGGATCTGTCGTTCACGTCGTCGAGTTTTGCTTGAGCGGCGGAAAGATTGCCGCTTTTTATCAACTTTTCTATTTCGGAAAAATCTTCCGTTTCGGAATTACCGCCCTTATGATGTTTTCTGTCCGAAACGATTTCTGCGTAAGCGGTTTCGAGTTTAGTAAGATTTTTAGCGGCGATATTGCCTTCTTCACCCTCTAAAAAGCGATCGCGAGAGTATTGGTCTTTAAGGCGTTTATAAGCGATTTCGATTTCTTCGTCGCTCGCGCTTGACGAAACGCCTAATATGTCGTAGAATTCTTGCATTTTGAGTTCTCCATAATTTTTTTTGTTTGCTCGCGTATGCCGCGAATAAGTACGTTGTCCGTTAAGTCGTGATTAAATTTATAATCGAGTTTATGGGCCAGTTCCGCGATTTCGGCTATAAGCGTTCCGAAAACGAGAACAATGTCTTGCCCGTGATTTTTTTTCAGTTGTTCTTTATCGGCACATTCGCCGTAAGCGTTCTTAAAAACGTTGAAAGACGATTTTTTTACGTCTTTATCGAAGTCGTCAAGCGCATCTATCAAATAAATCCATTTGCCGAGCGCGTAAAACAATTCCGAAGTGTCCGCGTTAGCGTAAGAACCGAGAGCGATATTCGATATTTCCGACATCATTTTGCCGAACGGATCGGCGGCGATATCAGGACTGTCGCACCCCGCTTTTTCGAGTTTTAAGAGTTCGTCGTAACGGTTTTTAATGATTTCGTCCAGTTGCGGTTCGGCTTTTTTTGCTTTTTTATACGCCCTCTTAAACAACCCGCGTTTCAGTCTGCCTTTGCCCCCGTCGATAACGTCGTCGCAAAGTTTATATCTCGCGAGAATAACGTTAAGCGCGGCTATTCTGTCCGTAAGCACGTCAGGAACGGCTACGGGGCGTTTAACAACCGTATGCAGTATGCAACGCTGCTTTTCAATCTTCATATCCGTGTCGGTCAAGTTGTGAATAAGCACGGAAAAAAAAGCAAGGTCGTAGTTAAGCAAAAATCTGCCCGAGAGTCCGCACGTCCTTCCGATGCTTTTGCATAGCCCGCAGTACGCCGCTTTATAAAGCACCGTATCTTTAACGTACATATTGGGCAAATCGGTTTTCACGTAACCAAACATCGGAGGTTATCCCCTTTTTCTCGGCACTAAACCGACTTTTTTATAAACTTTAGAAAGCGTTCTGTACGCTAATCTTTCCGCGCGCTCCGCACCGTTTTTCAAAACGTCGTCGAGGTACGCTTTATCGGAAAGAAGTCTGTCTTTTTCGAGGCGTATCGGTTCTACGATATCCGCAACCGCTTCGCCTACTTTGAGTTTAAATTCGCCGTAACCCTTGCCGTCAAACTCTCTTTCCGCTTCCTCTATGCTCTTATCCGTAAACGCGGCGTAAATAGTCAAGAGGTTGCTGATCCCCGGTTTTTCTTCGGAATATATTATTCTGTTATCGCTATCCGTTACCGCTCTTTTGAATTTTCTGATTATCGTATCTTTATCGTCGTTCATCGAGATAAAAGCGTTTTGGTTAGCGTCGGACTTACTCATTTTCTTTTCGGGTTCTGCCAAACTCATAACGCGAGCGGCTTTTTCGCCTATATACGGTTCGGGGACCTTAAACGTTTCGCCGAAAACGTTGTTAAATCTGATAGCGAGATCGCGCGTTAATTCTAAGTGTTGCTTTTGATCCGCGCCGATGGGAACGAGTTGCGTCTGATATAATAAAATATCCGCAACCATTAATACTGGATAATCCATAAGCCCCATATTGATATTATCCTCGTGATTTTTGCATTTGTCCTTAAACTGCGTCATACGCGAAAGTTCGCCCGGATAACAGAAAGTATTGAGTATCCAAGCAAGTTCCGCGTGCGCCGACACGTGCGATTGTGCGAACAATATCGACGTTTCGGGATCTATACCGCAAGCGAGATACAAAGCGGTGAGTTCGTAGGTGTTTTTTCTGAGCGTGGCGGGATCTTGTCTCACCGTAAGAGTATGAAGATCCGCGAGCGAAAAAATACTGTTATATCCGCTTTGAAGTTTCTTAAAATTTTTGAGCGCGCCGAGGTAATTGCCAATGGTCAATATTCCGCTCGGTTGAATTGCGCTGAACAATACTTTCTTTTCTTCCATATTATAACCCTTTCTTATTGAAATAATCTTGAAATTAACCTATAAATTCGAGAACGGCTTTTGCAGTTTCGTCTTTTTCTACCGTTTTATTAAAGCGAACCGCCGCGGTTTTTAGCGAGGTTATCGCTTCGGGAACGGGATACGCGCTTTCCGCGAACAGTTTATCGCAAGCGGTGAAAGCGTCTTTTACAGTTTTGCCCGTTATCGCCTTATAAACGCTTTGCGGGAATTTGTACGCGCTTGCCGTGGACACGACTACGCAGTTATTGCCGCTACCGCAAAAATTCTCGTATTCGTCGCGGACCGCGAGCGCGACCGCGGTATGCGTATCCGCAACGTAACCGTATTCCTCGAAAAACTTATTTATCTCCTCGAAACACTCTTCTTCGTCGCAGAATCCCGCGAAGAAAGATTCTTCGAGCTTTTCGGTTTCGCTCTCCGAAAGTTCGTACTTTCCGCTCTTTTTAAGAGACTCCATTCTCGTCTTGGTAAGTTGAGCGTTTCTGCCCGACTCCTCGAAAATGAGACGTTCTAAGTTGCTCGATATTAAAATATCCATCGACGGAGAGGCGGTTTTATAAAACTCTCTGTTTTTATCGTAAGTTCCGCTCGCAAAAAACTCTGTTAACACGTTGTTTTGATTGGAAGCACAAACGAGTTTTCCCACGGGAAGCCCCATTTTCTTGGCGTAATACCCCGCGAGGATATTGCCGAAGTTACCCGTCGGAACGACGAAATCGACGTTATCGCCCGTTTTAATTTCGCCCGCGTTGACGAGATCGCAATACGCCGAAAAATAGTAAGCGATTTGCGGAACGAGTCGTCCGAAGTTTATGGAGTTCGCACTCGACAAAACGACGCCTTTATTTTTCAATTCGGCGTTAAACGCTTTATCCGAGAATATGTTTTTAACGGCGGTCTGGCAATCGTCGAAATTGCCTTTAACCCCTACCACGTTGACGTTATCGCCGATTTGAGAACGCATCTGAAGTTTTTGCATATCCGATACGCCCTCTTCGGGGAAGAACACGTTAATCTTAATACCTTCCGCGTTGCAAAAACCCGATAACGCGGCTTTTCCAGTATCGCCGCTCGTCGCGACGAGTATTAAAATCTCGTCTTTAACGCCCGATATGTCCGCACCTTTTCTCAATAGGTACGGAAGCAAGGTTAAAGCGATATCCTTAAACGCAAGCGTCGGTCCGTGAAAGAGTTCTAACACGAACAAGCCGTCGTCCAACTTAACGACGGGCGCGGCGTCTCCCTCTTCGAATCTGCCGTAAGCGGCTTTACACGCGTTAAGCAAATCGTCCGCGTCATATTCTTCGAGGTATTTACCCACGACAAACGCGGCACGCTCGGCGTAATCCATATCGCACAAGCGATCTAAATCTTCTCTAACAGACGGAAAATATTCCGGAACGAAAAGACCTCCGTCACTTGCGAGTCCTTTCGTTATCGCCTTCGCGGCGTTCTTACACTCGTCGTTTCCTCTCGTACTTAAAAATTTCATAAAGAACCTTTTTATAAAAATAATAGTCGAACGCGTAAACGTCCGACTATTATTTTACACTATAATAGCGTAAAAATCAACTAATTAACGTGCTTTAACACAAACTCGGGCAAATCTTCTTTCGCCGCGCTAACCGTTAAAACGAATTTTACTTCGTAATCTTTTTCGAGTTTTTCCATAGCGGCGAATATATTGCCGAGTTCGGCAACGGGTTTCCCCGCTATTCTCGCCAAACCGTCGATAAATATGTATTCGTTATCGCCGTTTGCGGCAACTATACCCTTGATAAACCCGCGAAGCGCGTCTTCGTTTTGAAGTTCGAACGCCGTAACGTTTAGAAAGCGGATCTGATATTTAAGATCGTAAGCGTATCTGTTGGTATCGGTGATAAAGATCACGTGTCCCTTCGCGCCGTCGAGCGCTCCGTTTGCGCTATCTATTATCGCTTTCGTTTTGCCTGTGCCTTTAGGTCCGTAAATAATTTTCATTTCAATCCCTCCTCAAAGATCTACCTAAATACATTGTATAATAAATTTAGAAAAAAAACAATAGTTTTTAACAAATTTATTCGGATCTGTCGGATAATTTTTTATAAAAATGTTTATCAACCGATCTTATGATATTTACTATCTCGTCGTCGCCCATTACGCTGCAACGTCCTTCCGCGTATTCGTGGTCGATTTTCTCTTTAACTTTCGCAACGATCGGATGGCTTTTTTCTATCTTTTTGTCGCCGACTAATTCAAAATAATCGTTTATCCAATACGCGATGCCCGCAAGCCCGCTCGTATTGTTGATGGAAACGTGAAGCGGTCTGTTTAAGAGGGTTTTCGTATCGAATATGTTATATATTTCTTCGTCTTTCAATATTCCGTCCGCGTGAATACCCGCTCTCGTCGAGTTAAAACTTCTGCCGACGAACGGCGTTCTCGGAGGAATGATGTATCCGACTTCGTTTTCAAAATAATTTGCGATATCGGTTATCGCGGTGTAATCCATTCCGTCGGGCGTGCCTTTTAAGGACGCGTATTCGATTGCCATCGCTTCTACGGGGCAGTTGCCCGTTCTCTCGCCTATGCCGAGAAGAGAACAGTTGACGGCGGCGCAACCGTAAAGCCACGCGGTGGCGGCGTTGGTTACTACCTTATAAAAGTCGTTATGCCCGTGCCATTCTAAGAGCGACGCGGGAACTTCCGCGTAATGTCTTAAACCGTAGATAATACCCGCAACGCTTCTCGGCATCGCCGCTCCGGGGTAATTTACGCCGAATCCCATAGTATCGCAAGCGCGGATTTTAACGGGAATCCCGCTTTCTCTCGACAGCTTGACGAGTTCCGCCGCGAAAGGTACGACGAATCCGTAAAAATCAGCGCGAGTTATATCTTCGAAGTGGCAACGCGGACGTATACCCGCGGAAAGCGCGTCTTTGACTATTCCGAGATATTTATCCATCGCTTGACGACGAGTTAAGTTCATCTTTTTAAAGATATGATAATCCGAACAACTCGTAAGTATGCCCGTTTCTTTTATCCCCATATCTTTGACGAGTTGAAAGTCTTTACTGTTCGCTCTTATCCAACTCGTAACTTCGGGGAATTTAAGTCCTAAGTTTTGGCACGCTTCGACTGCCTTGCGGTCGTTTTCGGAATAAAGGAAAAATTCCGATTGACGGATTATTCCCTTTTCTCCGCCGAGACGGGATAAAAGTTTGAATATCTCAACGATTTGTTCGACGGTAAATGGCGATACGGATTGTTGTCCGTCACGGAACGTCGTATCGGTTATCCAAATTTCGTCGGGCATATCCGTCGGAACGACGCGTTGATTGAATATTATTTTAGGAATGCTTTCGTAATCGAAAATATCCCTGTATAACTGAGGCTCTTCTACGTCTTGCAAATTATAACTATATAATTTTTCTTCGAGTAAATTGGTCTTTTTGCTTTTTTCGATCATTATTTTAACTCCTTTATAAACGATTTAAGTCTTTCTAAACCTTCTTTTATGTCGTCCATAGATACGGCGTAAGAAAGGCGTATGCACGCGTCGTCTCCGAAAGCCGCGCCCGGTACTACCGCGACGCCCTTATCGAGAGCAAGATCCGCGAACGTCAACGATCCGTCTACGGTTTTACCTTTATAGGTTTTTCCGTAAAAAGCCGATACGTCGGCGAACACGTAAAACGCGCCTTTAGGTTCTATGCAAACGACGCCTTCTACGTCTTGCATTATTTTTACCATATACTTTCTTCTTTCGTCGAAAGTTTTCTGCATTTTTTCAATAAACGGAACACTCTCCGGCGAAGTCAACGCTTCGACGGACGCGTATTGCGATATCGAACATGGATTGCTCGAAGTATGGCTCTGCATGCTTCCCGCCGCTTTCGCAATATCCGCGGGTGCGGCGAAGTAACCTATACGCCAACCCGTCATCGCGTAAGACTTGCTTACGCCGTTTATCACGACGGTATGTTCTTTCATATAATCGCTAACCGCCGCTATCGAATAGTGTTTTTCTCCGCCGTATACGAGTTTTTCGTAAATTTCGTCGGATATAACGTAAAGTCCGTGCTTTTCGATAACATTAGCGAGGCTCTTTAACTCTTCTTCGGAATAAACCGCGCCGGTCGGGTTATTGGGCGAGTTTAATATTACGCACTTTGTTTTGGGCGTAATCGCGCGATCTAATTGTTCCGCGGTCATTTTGTAACCGTTTTCTTTTCCGCAAACGACGTACACCGTTTTGCCTTGCGCCAAACCCACGAGTTCGGGGTACGTCAACCAATACGGCGACGGAAGAATAACCTCGTCCCCCTCGTTGACGATCGCGCTTATAGCGTGGAACAAAGAACTTTTCGCGCCTGACGATACGACTATTTGCGACGGCTCGTATTTAAGCCCGTTATCCTTTAAGAATTTATCGCATATCGCCTTTTTAAGTTCGGGAGTACCCGAAGCGGGCGTATATTTCGTAAAGCCGATGTCGATCGCTTTTTTCGCGGCGGCGTTGATATAATTCGGCGTATTAAAATCGGGTTCACCCGCGCCGAAACCAATAACGGAAACGCCTTCCGCTTTCATCTTTTTCGCTTTCGCCGTTATTTCGAGCGTAAGCGAAGGCTTAATACAGCCGACTCTTTGTGAAATCATAATAGTTCTCCTTATTCGTCGTCGTTGCCCATCGCCAAACGGCTTTCTCTGTCCGCTATGGCGAGCGCTTGTATCATCTCGTCTATTTCCCCTTCCATAAACGCGTCTATCGAATGTAGTGTAAGCCCTATTCTGTGGTCGGTTATCCGCCCTTGCGGGAAGTTATACGTGCGTATTCTCTCCGAGCGATCGCCCGTACCGACTTGGCTTCTGCGGTTTTCGGAATATTCTTTATCCGCTTTCGATTTATAATAATCGTATAAACGACTTTTTAATACT
The DNA here is from genome assembly GCA_964576995.1 of uncultured Christensenella sp. GTDB lineage: Bacteria > Bacillota > Clostridia > Christensenellales > Borkfalkiaceae > UBA1259. The sequence continues at coordinate 9,508 of CAZNWP010000023.1, forward strand.
TTCATCGCTTTATCGCGATTCTTAGTTTGCGAACGTTCGTCTTGACACAAAACGACTATACCCGTCGGTATATGCGTAAGCCTTATGCAAGACTCGGTTTTGTTTATGTGTTGCCCGCCCGCGCCCGAAGATCTGAGCGTGTCCACGCGCAAGTCTTTTTCGTCGATAACGACTTCGACGTCGGACGCTTCCGGAAGTACCGCCACCGTCGCGGTGGAAGTATGAACTCTCCCTTGAGATTCCGTTTCGGGAACGCGTTGCACTCTGTGAACGCCGCTTTCGAACTTTAACTTACTATACGCGTTTTTACCGTTTACGGAAAACACGACTTCTTTAACGCCGCCGAGTTCCGTCTCGCTACTCTCGATTTCTTCGGTTTTCCAACGGTTTTTCTCGGCGAACTTCACGTACATTTTATAAAGTTCGTAGGCAAATAAACTCGCCTCTTCTCCGCCCGCGCCCGCGCGTACTTCTATAATAACGTTTTTATCGTCGTCGGGATCTTTCGGCAACAACAACACGCGCAACTCTTCCGCGATAACTTCGGACTTACTCTTTAAATCGTAAATTTCCTGTTCGATTAAGTCTTTCATTTCCTTGTCGGTTTCTTCCGCCAAGGATACGGATAACTGTTCGCGTTCTTCGGTTATTTTCTTATATTCCGTATATTTTTCTACTGTCTCTTGCATATCGGCGAGTTCTTTCGTATAAGCCTTCCACTCGTCCATTCTTGCAATAACGGCGGGATCGCTGACGAGTAAATTCAACTTTTCGTACCGCTCTAACATTTTATCGAGTTTTTTAAACATTCTACGCTTCCGCCTTTACTATTCTGTCAATACCTTCAAGATCTTTTATTATTTGCGTATTTTTATACGATTTAAGCAATTTCACGACGTCTTGCGCTTGATTCTCTCCGCATTCGAGCAAAAGGACTCCGCCGTCGTTTAAGTATTTTTTCGCCTTTTTAGCGATTATACGGTAAAAATCTAATCCGTCCTCGCCACCGTCGAGCGCAATTCTAGGTTCGAAATCTTTTACTTCTCTTTGAAGAGTTTCTATTTCCGCGCTCTTTATATACGGAGGATTAGAAACGATTATATCGAACGAACGTCCTTTCAAGCCTTCGAACGCGTCGCTACAAACGAACTCTACTTTCGCGCCGTTTTTCTCCGCGTTTTCTCTCGCAAGCGCGAGCGCCTCTTCGGACACGTCGGACGCGGTAACTTGCGCGCAACATTCTTTGTTTACGGCAATTGCTATCGCACCGCTTCCCGTGCATAAGTCGAGAACGGTTTTAGTCGTATCGCCGCTTACCGTTTTAATAACCTCTTCGGCAAGAATTTCCGTTTCCGGACGGGGAATCAAAACTCTCTCGTCCACTTTTATTTCGTAGCCGTAAAAGTCCGCCGAACCCGTACAATACCAAAGCGGTCTGCCCGTCAAACGCTCTTTTACGATTTTTTCTATTTCCTCTACTTTTTTGGGCTTAACGAGATTATCGGTATATACTTCGTCGCGTTTCACGCCGAGCGTCAACGAGACTATCCACTCCGCTTCCGCTTTCTCGGTTACGCCGCCGTCCGCCAATTCTTTCGCTATGCGTTCCGTCAGCGCGCCGCGTTTTTCCGCCGTAACGAATTTACGCTCTTTAACGCTTTCGTCCGCGTCCATCAAAAGTACCGCGTTAAAAGCGGCGATTGCAACCTCCAACATATCGTCGGTAGGTTCTTTCGTCGTTATGCGTTGAAGTAATAACCCCGGTGCTTTAAGCGGATAAAAAATCGGGCTTTCGGTTTTTGCGAGAAACTTTAACAGTTCGTAAGAAAGCCCCGCAACGAGAGGCAATAACGCAATTTTAAGCAACACGCGCTCAGCGCCGTTTAACTTTACGTCAAGCGATACGAGCAAAGACTCGAAACACGCGAACACGATTATGCTTATTACCATAACGAAAACGATAAAAGTCGTGCCGCATCTGTTGTGCACGCGCGAACATTTTTTAGCGTTTTCGGGCGTTAACGGTAAGCCTTTTTCGTAACACGAAATAGTTTTATGTTCCGCGCCGTGATACATAAAAGTCCGTCTTATGTCTTTAAGCAAAGAACACAATAATATATAACCTATAAAAATAAGCAGTTTAAATCCGCCCTCTATAAAATTTTTCACCCAAGGATTAACGTCTTTCCCGACGATCCAAACCCTTAACTGTTGCGGGAGAAAAATAAACAAAAGCACGGCAAGACATAAACCTAAAGCCACGGATAACGTACCTACGACGCTCATCACGTTAACTTTAAGTTTTTCCGCAAGCCATTTTTCAAACTTAGACGGTTCGCCCTCTCCGTACACGTCCGCGGAGCGCATAAGCACCGCCGTGCCGCCGAAAAGCGATTGCACGAAAGAACACACGCCGCGAACGACGGGTATTTTATTCGCTTTAAGCGGTTTAACGCGTTTAGTTTCCAGTCGGATTATTCCGTCCTCGTCGCGAACGGCGGTAGCCATCGACTTCGCGCCGCGCATCATAACGCCTTCTAAAACCGCTTGTCCGCCTATAGAAGTTTTGTTTTGATTATTCTTGCCCATTCGGTATACCTTGCGATAGATAAAAAAATACGGCTTTAAAAGCATATACTTCTAAAGCCGCTTTAAAAAATACTTATTTTGCCTTTCCGTATCTCTTGTTGAATCTATCAACACGGCCGCCGGTATCTACGAGTTTTTGCTTGCCCGTAAAGAACGGATGACATTTACTGCAAATATCAACCTTTATTACGTCGCCTTTTTTAGTCGAACCGGTCGTAAACGTCGCGCCGCAAGCGCAACTTACCGTTACCTCGTGATAATCGGGATGGATACCTTCCTTCATAATTACACCTCGCTTTTTATTTACCGTGTAATTATATATTATTTTAGGCATAAAAGTCAACTGTTTTTCAGTAGTTTTATAAAATCTTTGAAAAACGCGTTTCCTTTGCAATTTGCTTGATTTTTTTTCGAGTTTATAGTACAATGTATTAAATTCTTGAAATTTACTTGAATTTTACTAATCATCAATCGGAGATTTTTATGAAAGGTTGGAAACTTATCGCGCCCGAAACGCTCGAATCTCGTGATATCGAAGAACAAAGTTTTACGGTTGCGACTTCCAAAGTAAGAATTACCAAGGCTTTATTGACTTTATCCGATCTTCTGCGTTACCGCGGGGATATAGACTCTAACGATATCGTTTTGGGAAGTTCCGGCATCGGCGTCGTTAGCGAAACGGACGCCAATCTTTTGGATCTCGAAAAAGGCAAACACATTTACGTAGACCCCAATCGAGAATGTAACAAATGCTATAACTGCAAAAACCGCGAATTTCAAAAGTGTTCGGACCTACAAGTCGCGGGCGAGGACTTCGACGGATTTTTAAGCGACTTCATTTCCGCTTCACCCGACAAACTCTTTATCTTGCCCGAAAGCGTATCTGATTTCGAAGCGTTATTTATTGACAAAATATCGCTTGCAGTCTCCATCTTCGATAAACTCAATATTAAAAAGGGCGATTACGTATCGGTTATCGGAGCAAACGATTTCGGCGTTATCTTCGCGCAACTGCTTATTTATTATCAGGCCGTTCCCGTAATTATGTCGCTTAGCGAAGAAAGTTACGATATAGCGAAGCAATCCGGCGTTTACTACGCGTTAGGACCTAACGACAATTGGCAAAAAGAAGTTTCCGCGATAACGAGCGGAAGAATGACGGACAAGGTTGTTTATATCGCCGACTGCGATATTCCCGTTGCAAAAGCATTCTCCCTCGCCTCGTTCGGCGCGTCAGTCGCGTTTACGGGCGTTATGACGAAAAGCACGTCCGTATCTTTTATGCAAGCGATAAAAAAACATCTTGACATTACTTGCATAAACAGCGGTTACGGCAACGCCGCCACCGCCATCAACTTACTTGCGAACAAAGCGGTAAATCTCACCCACTTAAAACTCGATACGGCGACTTACGACGGTATTCCCGATGCGTTTAAGAAAATGAACGAACTGTACGAGAAAGAAGGCAAGTTCTACGAAACGGTAGTCGATTTAATTTAATTATCAAGATTAAAATTGACGGCGCGCGCAACGAAAGTTGCGCGCGCCGCTTTATTACCTTTATGATTTAGTCGACGAGCGTTACGCCGTCGGGAAGTTCGTAAGTCGTTTTTACGCCGTCGGCGGTTTTTACGTGTTCGACATAAACTAGTCCGTATACCGTAGGAACTGCGCCCTTAACGTGCTTTAACCCCATTAAATCGGGTTGTATTCTTATTTTTTTACCGCCCGCCTCGACGAATTTTACGCCGAGCGCGTTTTCCGTCAAGAACTGCACGGGACCGCAAGACCAACCGTGGCAAAGCGAAAGTCTAAATCCTCTGTAACAATGCTTGCCGAACGACGAATGTAAATCTTTTTCACCTTCTTTCGGCAACCCGTCTATTCTGCCGCTATCCTTTAACCAATCGGGTTCGTAACTTTCCCAGAACGAAGTCGCCCCGCGATCGAGCATACCGCCGTAAAACGCTTTCATATCGTTAAGCGCGGTTTCGCCGTCGCTGCAAGCCTTTACCGCTTGCGCGATATAATAACTCATAAACGTCGAAAAACCTTGCGCGCCGCCCTCCGTTAAAATAGCCTTCGCGCGTTCGTCTACGCCGTATCCGAGCGCAAATATAGCCGCGGAGGCTTTACTCTTCCCGTTAAACGCCGAGTTACCCTCCAATCTTTTTATCGCAATTTCGGCGCAGTCCGATTTTTTACCGCGACGGGCTAACGTATCTACGTATTTTCTAAGCGTCCATAACATTAACCCTCTATTCGCACATTCGAGATCTATTTCGTCAGTCGTCTCCCAATTCAAGAACATTCCGTTCCCTTCACCGTAATCTATACACCCCGCCTCGTCAACACACGCACTTATTTTATCAACTAATTTTTCCGCGTACTCCAATTGACTTTGAGTAAAATCGCCTTTATCGCAATAAAAATCGTAATCGCAAAGAATGGCTAGCCACCATAACGAATAAGACGGAATATTATCCATCCACGCGTTGTTCGGCGTGTGTTCCGCCGTTTCGGTTAAACCGAGGCTTATAAAGGGGTGATCGCCGTAAAGGCAGAATATCCCCTTCGTTTCGGGGTGCATATCGCCTATCCATACGAGACGATCGCGTTTTATCCCGTCCCATAATCTATTTTGCATACATAAGTATAACGTGTGCGCCGCCGTACGGTAAATTTGGTTTACGCGGTCGTCGTCGCACTCGAACGTTCCGACGGGCAAGTTTTTAAGGCGCAAATAACAAGCGTATACCGCCGCAAGTTTCAATTCATCGTCGCCGACGTTATCTATCCTCACGAAGCGGAAACCCGTCTGCGCGTATTCCGTATCCGAAAGCATAGGAACGGTAACGTGAAAATCTCTTACCGCGTGGTCGTTGCACGCGCCGTCCTTCCCCTCCTCGGAAAAAGCCTCGGAAAGCGACTCGCCGAATCTTATTCTTATATCTGTGCACGCTCTGCCGTTCAAAATTCTAATTCCGCCGTGAAGTTCTTTGCCAAAATCAAAAACGATATACCCGCCCTTTTTTAGCAAGCAATATTCTACGCTATCTAAAAATATTTGTTTATCGGTTGCGTTAAGCAAAAACTCCGCGTTTTCGCAATCGCTAAAACACGCTATTCTTTTCGGTAACAAATAATCTCGTACTCTTTCGGTTAAATCCGTCATATCTCTCCGTCCGTTTTTTTCCAAAAATTTATACATTATATATTTTACCACAAAAGCGATTGCTTTTCAAACGTATAAATGATTTGTTTTTGCTCTATATTTACTTTTTTTTGATATTTGCCCGTGTATTCGCATCTCGACTAATTTTTCCGTTGACAAATAACCGTGAAAGCAATATAATAATTTTATGAAAAACGCTAATAATACGAAAAAACACGTTAGAATACTCGGCGTGGCTCAACTCGAAACGGGAGCTTTAACGAGAAAATTCAGTTCGCGACAAGTTCTTTTGCATCGTCATCTTTTTTTCGAGTTCAATATCGGTCTCGGCGGCTCGTTCGTCAACGAAATTAACGACGAAAAAATCAATTTTGGCAAACGCTTCTGCGCGTTATTGCGTCCCGACGACGTACACCGCTTTATACGCGGAAACGAAAACGAGGACTACGTTTATCAGGACATTTACGTTTCGACGGACAAAATGAAAAAGTGTTGCGATTTTTTAAGCAAAACCATTTACGACGATTTAATGCAAAGCAAATCATCGATAACCTTTCTTGTCCCGATTAAAGAATACGACGCGATAATACAAAAACTTCAAGAATTCGACGACACGACGAACCACGACGTGACGTACAAAGAATCCATTCACGTATCGTTAATACTCGAAATTCTTTCCGCCTACCTTATGTACGGAAACAAAGAAGCGAAAGAAGTGTACCCCAACTGGATAAATATACTTTTAAATAAAATTAATGAAGATCAAAATTATCTCTTGCTTCCCGAAACGACTGTTTCCGCAGAATTCGGCTACACCGCTTCTCACTTCTCGCGCGAATTTAAGAGACACTTAAAAATACCGTACGTCAAATATATCAATATAAAGAGAGCGCACGCCGCGACGTAATTGCTTATATCGACGAATAAACCCGTTATCAAAATTTCGCAGTCATTAGGGTATTCGAACCCGTCGCCGTTTAACAAACAATTTAAGGACGTATTCAATTGCTCCCCGCTAAAATACAGACAAATATTTACTTTCAAAAAATAACGAACTAAAATTTATTAACGAAGCACAAAATTTTCAACCACGCCGATAAACCTCTTATCGGTGGGGTTATATTGTAAATTTTTCTCTTTCATTATTTAATACTACTTTAACTGCTTTTATCTACTTTTACTTTGACCGTTTCTGCAATTTTAATTTATCTTTTTTCACAGGATTTACTTTAACTATTTCATTGATTTTATTTTAACTCTTTCACCGATTTTTCTTTATCTCTTTCACCGATTTTTCTTTATCTCTTTCACATAAATCGCTTTTCGTTATCCTTATAATTACGTTTGACAAATAATAGTAACGATTATTGTTATTATTTTTACTTCTTATTATTGGTGAAGAAAAAAAATGCAAGCGATACAAAATAATTTAAAAGATAAGGCGAAACAAATCAAAGAGTAAGATAAAGTACTATAATATAAATTTATCCCTATTAAGCATTGTTTCTACAAAAAATATAAATGCCTTTCATCAATCTTTATGAGTTAATTAGATAAATAATAGTAACAATTATTATTACCATTTTCATTTCTCTATATTGGCGAAGAAAAAAATGCAAGCGATATAAAATTAATTTGCAAAATAATTTAAATTGTAAGACAATATAATTTAAACGGCAAGATAAAACAATAACGGCTACGAGCTGAAATTTTATTTCCCCCGTAGCCGCTTTGTGATTAGGTGTAAATTCCTTTTTATTCCCCGTATCGGGTTTTACACTTATCTACGTTTCCAGTAT
>CAZNWP010000024.1:0-16936 GCA_964576995.1 uncultured Christensenella sp.
AATACCACGGTTTTTGTATTTTTCGGCGTCGTCAAGATAAATTTTCTTCCGCGGTTTTAAGGTTCATTTCGTTAAGGCGTTTAAGTTCGTAAAATTTGCCCTTTAACGCCATCAATTCCTCGAACGATCCCCTCTCCGCGGCGATGCCGTTTTCCATTACGATTATCTCGTCGGCGTTGCGTATCGTCGAAAGTCTGTGCGCGACGATAAACGTCGTTCTGCCTTTGACGGAGGACGATATCGCTTTTTGAACGTGATATTCCGATATATTGTCGAGCGCGGACGTCGCTTCGTCTAATATGAGTATTTTCGGATCTCGTATTAAAGCGCGAGCGATGGTTATTCTTTGCTTCTGCCCGCCCGACAGTTTATCGCCGTGTTCGCCTATTTCCGTATCCAAGCCGTTGGGAAGTTTATCCAAAAACTCGTTTAAGTTAGCCATTTCTACGACTTTGTTTAACCTTTCTTCCGAATACCCTTTAAGCCCGTACGTTATGTTTTCGCGTATCGTTCCCGAAAACAACACGCTGTTTTGCGGTACGACCGATATATGGTGGCGATATTCGGACAAATTGAGTTCCGTTATCGGCTTGCCGTCGATAAGCACTTCGCCCGACGTCGGCATTAAAAAGCCTATTATCATATTCATAACGGTCGATTTCCCCGAACCGGACGCGCCGACTACCGCTATACATTTACCTTTTTCCACTTGCAAATTTAAATCTTTAATCACGTAGTCGTCGGCGTCGGGATATTTATAATACGCGTGCTTAAACTCGACCGCGCCTTCTATCTCGGGAATACTCTTTTTGCCGATATTTATTTCGACGTCTTTGGCGTTCATAATCTCGGACACAGAAGCCACCGCCTCCATACCCGACGACAGTTGCGGGAATACGTTTATTAGCGTGCTTACGCTGCCGCTTATAGACGAAAACAACGATTGATACAAAACGACGTCGCCTATACCGATATGCCCGAGCAAGGCGAGCACCGAACAAAATACGAGACACGTCGCCGACAATAGCGTGTTGGTAACCCACGAACACGCGCCGAATTTGCCGAACGCTTTATCCATTCGCACGCCCGAACCCGCAACCCGTTCGATAGTCCTTTGAACGGAGTTTATTTCGGTATTTTCTAAGCCGTGCGCTTTGGTTACGGGAATCATCTCGATCATCGTGGTGAGTTTTACGGACATATCCTCGGACTTTTTTCTGAAATCGCGGTTTACGTTGCGCATTTTTATTCTGAACAAATACGTAAGCCCCACGTTGACGGGTATAACGAGCAAGAAGAACAACGATATAAGCCCGTTCTTATACACGGATATGGTAACGGAAACGATCGCGTTTATCAAACTTTGTATGACGGTAAACGCAATAGTTCTGAATAAGTTGTCCACTTCTACCGTATCTTTTAAGAATTTAGACTGAATTTTTCCCGTCTCTAAATCTTTGTGATAAGTTATCGACAAACTTTGAAGTTTTCTCACGACCGAACATTTTATACCCGCGGAAGTGCGCCGTAGCATTTTACTGTTGATATGCCAACAAAGCATAGTAGTCGGAATGTTTTGCAGTATAAGCACGGCTAAAACGATCGCGTTAATTATTATTTCGCGCCATACTTCGGGAGAAACGCCCGTTCCCGACGCAACCGTTTCGGTAGCGATATTTATTATGTTGGAAGTTATTATCGGCATAGCCCACGTAGGCGAAGCCTGCAAAAGATAAACGAGCGTCGCCAAAATAAGCGACCAGAAATTCATTTTTAGTATTTTAATTAAAAAACCGTTGCCCCGTTTACCGCTTTTATTAGGTTCTCCGTCAAACAAATAATCGTAATCGGGAATCATATTCTTTTTTGCGTACGATTTACGTCGCGGTTTTTCCGTATCCATAAAATAACTCCTAAAAAAGTTAAGGCTTTAATCCGAATGGAGATTAAAGCCTTACTTACGCAATCAGTTTAACATACCGAAAATATTATGTCAACGGTTTTAACGCTAATTTTTCAATCCGCGCGAAAAATTTTTCCGCTGACGTTTCAAGTAAACAATTACAAGTTTATCGCCTTTTCTATCGCGGCGAAAATCTCTTGCTTTCCGAGTCCGCTCTCCGCGGAAGAGGCTATCATATTGCCGACGCCCACTTTTAACGCCGCGGATATTTTCATTAGTTGCGGTTTTATATTGGCGCGAGATAATTTATCCGCTTTCGTCGCAACCAAAACGAAAGGAAGGGCGTAATGATACAAAAAGTTTATCATCGCCGTATCGTCGGCGGTAGGAGCGTGTCTCACGTCCACGAGCGAAACGACGAGCGCGAGTTTTTGCGTGGCGAAAAAATCGTCCATTAACCTGCCCCATTTCTCTTTTTCTTGCTTGGACACTTTAGCGTACCCGTACCCCGGCAAGTCGGCAAGCACGAACGAGCCGAAGTCGAAATAATTTATAAGGCGAGTGCGCCCCGGCGTAACCGAGGTTCTCGCGAGTTTTTTATTTGCGCCGAGCATATTTATAAGCGAAGATTTGCCTACGTTCGACTTACCCGATATGGCAACGACGGGTTTATCCGTTACGTAAAACTTGCTCGAATCGGCAACGCTCGTTATAAAAGTCGCGGTAGTGATTTTCATACGCTTTTACCTCTATTATTTAATTATGGCGGCGTCTATTACCGTATCGACGGAAGTCGCCGTTATAAAAGTCATATCTTTTCTTATTTCCGACGGAATATCCGCGAGATCTTTTTCGTTCGCCGCGGGGATTATCACGCGTTTAATACCCGCGCGATACGCCGCGAGCGATTTTTCCTTCAAACCGCCGATGGGAAGGACTCTGCCGCGAAGCGTTATTTCACCCGTCATGGCGACGTTCTTATCTACGGGCTTGCCCGTAAACGCCGATAAAATCGCCGTAGCCATCGTTATGCCCGCGGAAGGTCCGTCTTTCGGAGTCGCGCCCTCGGGGACGTGTACGTGAATATCCGTATTTTCGAAACGCGATTCGTCGATAGAAAACTTCTCCGCGTTGGCTCTGATATAACTTATCGCCGCCCGCGCCGATTCTTTCATTACGTCGCCGAGTTTACCCGTCAATATTATCTCGCCTTTGCCGCGCATAAGCCCCACTTCGATGGTAAGCGTTACACCGCCCACGCTCGTCCAAGCAAGTCCCGTTGCCGCGCCTATTTCGTTACGCTCCAACGCGCCGTCACGCAAATATTTTTTAACGCCCAAATATTCGGACACGTCCTTTTCGTCGACAACGACGGGAGCCGTCTCTCCGTTTTCGGCAAACTTTGCCGCAACCTTTCTGACCACGCCCGCTATCTCGCGTTCTAAATTTCTCACGCCCGCTTCCATCGTATAGCCGCGAATTATCTCCGTTACGGCGGCGTCCGTAAACGAGACGCGCTCTTTATCTAAGCCGTTGTTCTCCGTCTGCTTCGGAATAAGATATCTCGTCGCTATCTCCTTTTTCTCCTCGTCGGTGTAACCGTTGAGTTCGATTATTTCCATTCTGTCGAGTAGCGGATAAGGTATCGTATCGACGGAGTTCGCCGTCGTTATAAACATTACTTTCGACAAGTCGAAGGGCAAGTCCAAAAATCTGTCGCGGAAAGTCGCGTTTTGTTCGGGGTCTAACACCTCTAAAAGCGCGCTCGCGGGATCGCCGTGAATATCCGACGACAACTTGTCGATTTCGTCGAGCAAGAATACGGGATTATTGCTTCCCGCCGTCTTTAAGCCGCTGATTATGCGCCCCGGCATCGCTCCGACGTAAGTTCTTCTATGTCCTCTGATTTCCGCTTCGTCTTTAAGTCCGCCGAGACTCATTCTCACGAATTTGCGGTTAAGCGCGCGAGCGATGGACGACGCCACCGACGTTTTGCCCACCCCGGGAGGACCGACGAAACACAATACGGGGCCCTTTATTTTACCCGTAAGTTTTAAGACCGCGAGATATTCGATTATTCGCTCCTTAACCTTTTCGAGTCCGAAGTGATCTTTATCTAAAACGGCTTTCGCTTCTTTAATATCGAACGAATCTTTGGTGCTCACCGAAAAGGGAAGTTCTAAAATCCAATCGAGGTAATTGAGTATTATCGAATAATCGGGCGACGACGGATTTATTTTGTCCAAACGTTTCGCTTCCGCCAAGGCTTTTTCACGAACTTCGTCGGGAAGTTTCGCCGCCTTGATTTTTTTCACGAGTTCGTCCTCGTCGTCCTCGTCGCCGAGTTCGTCGTGAATGGCGCGTATCTGTTCGCGAAGATAAAACTCTTTCTGGCTTTTATCTATGCTCGCGCGGACTTTCGTCGATATCTTTTTTTCGAGTTTAACTATTTCGAGTTCGTTGACGAAAAGTTTTTCAAACGCTTTCAGTCTGTCGTCGGTGTCGTCGATTTCGAGCATTTTCTGCGCGTCCGCGTCCTTTACGACGGCGACGGACAACGCGTTGTCCATAAACGCGTTAGCACCTTCGATAGACGTTATCGTCGTTATCATATCTTTCGTTATGCGCTTGTCGAAAAGCGCGTATTCGTAAAACAAGGTTTTCGCCATACGGAAGTGCGCCTCGTTTAACGTTAAATTTTCGCTCTCGATATAAGGACTGTCCTCCGTAAACGCGGAAAAATAACCTTTCGACGGCGCGAACTCGATTATCTTCGCACGGCAAACCGCCTCTACGCTCAACTTTACGTTGTTGTTCGCGAGTTTTATTATTTGTTTTATTTTGGCTCTCACGCCGACTTTATACAAGTCTTTCTTAGCGGGGGAATCTATAAACGCGTTTTTCTGCGCGGTTATAAATATTTCGTTATCGCTCTCCGCCGCCGCCTTTACCGCCGCCACGGACGACGGTCTGCCCGCGTCGAAGTTCAAAACCGTCCCCGGAAACAATATCTTTCCGCGAAGCGGTACTATCGGTAACGCTTTTTTCTCCGCAACCTCTTCCGTATCGACTGCGGCGTTATTAAGTATTTCTTTTTCTTCCATATTTTCTCCGTTTTTCGAGTATGTTACAGACAATATTTTTCAAGTAAATATTTCACGGGGTTTTCGCTGAACGGTACGGTTATTTCGTCCGCCGCCGCTTTCAACGCTTCTTTCGCGTCGCCGACCGCCACGCCGTGCCATTCGCCCGAGATAAGTTGCAAATCGTTGGTAGAGTCGCCCACCGCTATTACCCGACTTAGCGGAACGCCGTACTTTTGCGCAAGCCGCTCCACGGCTTTGCCTTTGCTCCAAGACGGACTGACGAACTCCGCGAGCGCGTCCGCTCCGTTGTTTACTATCAGTTTACCGTCGTATATTCGGGAATATTTTTCGGTAAGCGTTTTTATTTTTTCGGGTTCGGCGATAACCGTTATTTTGGGAACGGCTTTTTTCTCGCTTAATATCTCCGCTTTAATATCGGGTACGATTTTTCCCGTCGTTTTCGTAAGTCTTTCGTATTCGAGAACGAACGGCGACAGTTTTTCGTACACGCGCAAATCGCCTATATCCGCCGCCACGTCGACGTCCTCTTTTTTGAGCGTTTCGGCAACTTCCGCCGCCAAGGCGTATTCTATTCCGCCGCTAAAAAGCCGCTCACCCGTGTCGAGATCGTCCGCGATCGCGCCTTGATAAGACGTTACGACGCCGCCTATCCCGTAATCATTTAATATCTTAGAGATGGACGAAAACATTCTGCCCGTGCAAACGACGAAAACGCCGCCCGCCGCCTTATATTTTTTTATCGCTTCGACGGTTTTTTCGTCGATATGGGATTTATTCCCCATCGTTCCGTCGTAATCGGATACGAACATTTTGTATTGCATATTATCTGAGTCCTTCTTCGGTAAGTTTGTTTATAATCGCTTTGGCGTCTTTATCTCCTACGCCTTCCACAGTTTTAAGTTGTTCTTTGTCCGCGGAAATTATTCCGCCCAAGTCCTTGAATTTTTCCATTAACGCGGCTTTTTTCGCTTTGCCTATGCCGCGCACCCCGTCGAGCACGGACGAGAGCGAACGCTTGCCGTGCAACGTTCTGAAATACGTTATCGCGAACCTATGCGCTTCGTCGCGTATTCTCTGCAACATTCTTAAACAATAGTCGCGGTGAGATAAAACCACGGGTTCGCTTTTATCGGGTAAGAAAATCTCTTCTTCTCTTTTAGCGAGGGATATTAAATCTATACCGCTAACCCCGTACTCGTCGAAAATCTCTTTTACCGCCGATAACTGTCCTTTGCCGCCGTCGATTATCATAAGATCGGGCTTAGGAAATTTTTCGTCGCCCGCGGCGAGCCGTTCCATTCGCCTCTTTAACACCTCTTTTAAACTTCTAAAATCGTCCGCGCCCTCGAACGAGGTTATCTTAAACCGCCTATACTCGTCCGCGGCTTTCTCCCCGTCGATAAATACGACCATACTTCCGACTTTATCCACGCCCGAAATATTGGATATATCGTAACACTCCATACGCTTGGGATAGTTTTTAAGCCCCAATTTTTCTTTTAACGCGGCGCACGCTTTAACCGTCATATCGTTTTTATGCGCTATTCTGTCCACCGCGGTGGATAAATGTTCTTCGGCGTTCACCCCCGCCATATCCGCGAGTTGACGGCGAACGCCTTGCTTCGCGCAAGTAACCGTAATAGTTTTTCCGAAAGACTTTTTCACGTAACTTTCTAAGATTGCCGCGTCGGGAAGTTCCTCTTTGACTATTATCTCGTCGGGAATATCCGTTCCGTTTTTATAATATCTCGAAATAAACTCGGACAAGGTTTCTCCGGCGGACAAAGCCGCGCTCTCGAAAGAAAAATTCTTGCCGCCTTGCATTATGCCGTTACGCACGATTAAGAGGTTTACCGCGCAATATATGCCGTTATCCGCGCACGCTATAACGTCGGCGTTTATAAACCTGTTTAACGACGTTACGCGCTTTAACTTTATCTTGTTTAGCGACGCGAGACGTTCTCTGCAAATAAGCGCGATCTCGAATTGTTCTTTCTCCGCCGCCTCCGTCATTTTGTCTTTAAGAAGTTTCTCCGCGTCGGTTATATCTCCCGAAAGAAAGGCAACCGCCCCGTCGACGCACTCCGCGTACGACTGCTCCGAACAATACCCCGCGCAAGGCGCGTAACATTTTTTCAGTTGATAATTAAGGCACGGTTTTACGGGTTTTTCCTTGGACAGTTTCTTGTCGCAAGGGCGTACCTTATACACGTTATTTAAAAGTTCTAACACGTCTTTAACGTTGACGCCGCCCATAAAAGGACCGAAGTATTTCGCCCCGTCCTTTCGTATCTTGCGCGTAACGGTAAAAGTCGGGTATTCTTCTTTTAAGTTCACCTTTAAATACGGGTACGTTTTATCGTCTTTTAAGAGAATATTATATCTCGGCTTATGCTTTTTTATGAGGTTGTTTTCAAGCGACAACGCGTCGATTTCGCTCGGAACGATTATATAATAAAAGTCGGCGATTTTTTCTACCATCGCCATAACCTTTTCAGTTTTTACGCCGTTGAAAAAATATTGCCTCACCCTGTTTTTAAGGTTCTTGGCTTTGCCGACGTATATAATTTGCCCGTCTTTATCCAGCATTACGTAAACGCCCGGATCCGTCGGAAGCAATTTCAGTTTATCGTCTATAACGCTCATAAAGCCCTGTAAAATAATATTATTTATTCGTCTCGCAACACACTCTTGCCGTTTGAAGTAATAAGTAATAGTGAATAGTAAAGCGGTTATCCCCGTATCGGCGTCAAATAATACACGATACGCTATAATTCCTCGATTATATTTTAACATATTTTACCGCGTTTGGCAAGGCTTTTTACGTTCGGAAAATCAAAGAGACGCAAGCGCGGCGAAAAAACCTTAAAAAAAGAAAAAGTCGCCGCTAAATAAAAGCGCAACTTTAACCGTTTTTCCGCTCCGCGGCGATTAACGCAATTTATCCGCGACGTACTTCGCGTAAATCTCCGCCACGTTCACGCCCGTAACCTTTTCCGTACCCTTGAAAAAAGCGTTGGAATTGACTTCGCATATATACGGTTCTCCGCGATCCCCGTACAAGAGATCGACGCCGCAATAATCGAGTTGAAGCGTTTTTGCGGCGCGTTCCGCCGCGTCCTTAAATTCCTCGGTTAAAACCGCCTCTTTGCCCGTTCCGCCCAACGCGAGGTTAGATCTGAAATCGTCGGGATTATAACGTTCCATTGCCGCGACGGCTTTTCCGCCGATAACGATAACGCGCACGTCCGTACCCTTTTTAGCCGAAAGGTAACGTTGATATATATGCGGTTTAAGCGCGAGCCGCCCAGATATTTCCGCGAGTTGCTCTTTATTCTCCGCGAGGTATACGCCCGTACCCATAGAACCGTAACTCTCTTTGACGACGACGGGAAACCCTAGTTTTTCGCCTATCTCTTCCGCGACGGCGACGCCGTACGCCTTTTCCTCGTCGTAAATTAGCGGTGCAAAATACGTATCGGGAAGATTAAAACCTTTTCCCGACAAAGCGATATACGTTTCGCCCTTGTCGTCGCACACCCGAATCGCTTCGTGAGAATTAAAAAGGCGTATTCCGCACGCGGTAAGCGCGGCGGATAGATATTTGTCTTTATCTAAAAACATGCAAAAATCACAGTCAAGCAAGGTTTTTACTTTACCGTTTTCAAGCGAGCATTTTAACGCGCCGTCGTTTACGACCGTCGTTTCGATGCCGAGTTTATCAAATTCTTCTTTCAACCTTTGCGCTTGATACGTTTGCGACGCAAAGCCGAAACGGTTGACTGCGATTATTCCTTTCATATTGTAATTCCGTAATATATTAACTTTTGTTTTTAAGCGGATTTAGACCACGTGCGCGGCGCGAACAATATCAGTACGGGGTAAATTTCAAGTCTTCCCATAAGCATTACGACGGAAAGCACCGTCTTAGAAAACGCGCTATACCCCGCGAACGACGCCATCGGTCCGACGAAGTTAAGCCCCGGACCTACGTTGCTTATGCAAGTGAGCGTAGCCGTAAAATGCGTCAAGAAGTCGCCCTCCGCAAACCCGTCGAAAGATATAAGCAAAGTCCCCGCGACGAGTATAAACACGTACAACGCGAAAAACGAGCATATTCCCGATACTTGCGATTTGGGTACGGGCTTCCCCTCGAATTTAACGGTAACCACCTCGCGCGGATTGACGGTTTTACGCACGTCCGCGGCACAAGACTTAATCAACACGACGAACCGCGACACTTTCAGTCCGCCGCCCGTAGATCCTCCGCACGCGCCTATAAGCATTAAAAACAACAATATACCCTTGGACAGCGCGGGCCAAGTATTAAAGTCAACCGTGGAAAAGCCCGTGGTGGAACTGATCGACGTAACTTGAAAGAACGCGTGTCTTAAAGCCGTTCCGAAGTTAGACACCGTACCGACTATATTTACGGCGATAGCAAACGCCGACACGACGAGCATAACTACGTACGCGATAACTTCTTCGCTCTTTAACGCTTTTAATACGTTGCCCGTTATAAGCAAAAAGTAAAAATTGAAGTTTATACTGAACAACGTCATAAAAACCGTCATAACTATTTCCGCGTAAACGCTATAACTCATCGCGCTATAATAAGCGATACTGCCGTCGTGCAAAGAAAACCCGCCCGTTCCCGCAACGGAAAAAGCGTTAAGCAAACTATCGTATAACGGCATTCCGCCGCAAACGAGCATTAGAGTTAAAACGAGCGTCATAACGACGTAAATACCGTAAAGTATGCGCGCGGTATAACGCATTTTGCCCGCGATTTTAGACGCGGAAGGACCCGGGGATTCCGCGCTGAATATATACATTCCGCCCGTTTCGCTCTCGGGTATAACCGTCAGAACGAATACGAGCACGCCCATACCGCCTATCCAATGCGTAAAAATACGCCAAAACGTTACGCCCTTAGACAAGTTTTCAACCGTGTTTAATATACTCGCGCCCGTCGTGGTAAAACCCGACACCGTTTCGAACAACGCGTCGAAAAAGTTCGGAATTTCCCCGCTTATAATAAACGGAAGCGTTCCCGCGAGCGATAACAATATCCAACACAGAGCAACGATGACGAAACCTTCTTTCGCTCTCAACGTCTTCTCTTTCGTCTTTACGAAAGATAGCGGAAGCCCCGCCGCGACGAGCAAACCCATAGGTATTAAAAACGCCGCGTAAGTCTTTTCGCCGTACACGATAGCCGTGGCGAGCGGAGCGAGAAGCAATGCCGCCGTAACGAGCATGGTTTTTCCTATTACTTTTACTATCAGTCTGTAATTCATTATTCTAAAACGCTATGCGATCCGCCGCTTTATTCGGCGCGGTCGTTACTTCAATATTTCGTCGAGGCGGTCTACGCGCTTAGTCGCCGAAACGACGATTACTCTGTCCCTTTCTTTTAACGCCGTATCGCCTTTCGGAACGATAAACTCGCAGTCTCTCACCACGCCGCCGATTAACGCGTCGCGACGTATTTTATACGACGATAAAGGTTTATTCAAATGCGGAAAACTCGCCGTAACGGTAAATTCCGCGGCTTCCGCCTTGCCGTACAGTTTGTATAGCGAATTTATATCGCCGTCCGTCTCCGTAAGATTTGCTCTCACGAAACGCAAAATGTGGTTCGCAATCGAACGTCGCGGGCTTATAACCGTGTCGAGCCCCAACGATTTTACCATCTGCATAACGGAAAAACGGTTGACTTTGGTAACGACTTTGCCGACGTTTTTCTGCTTGGCGTAAAGTGATATTACGACGTTCTCTTCGTCCATACCCGTTAGCGTTACGACGGCGTCCGCGTCTTTTATATTTTCTTCGTTCAACACTTTCAAGTCGGTTCCGTCGCCGCATATCACCGTAACGCCCGAAAGCGTTTCGCTTAAAACCTCGCAACGCGCTCTGTCGCTTTCGACAATTTTAACCGACGCGCCGCGTTCTTTTAAGAATTGAGCAAGATAAAAACCTATCTTCCCGCCGCCAACTATAAGTACGTTTTTAGCGCGCGGCTTAAACATTTTATTTTTCTTACAGAACGCCGCTATCTCCGCTCTCGGCGCAATGACGTAAGCCGAGTCGTTTTCTTCGATCACGAAATCGCCGCGCGGAATAAATACTTTCTCGCCGCGCTTTATCATTCCGAACAAAACGCCGAAACCGAACTTCGCCGATATTTCTTTGAGGCTCTTGCCCGCCACGGGGTTGTTTTTGTCTATGATAAATTCCGCCATAGCGGCTTTACCGTCCGCAAAACTCTCTACGCTCCGCGCCGACGGAAAATCGAGAACTTCGGCTATATCCATCGCCGCGCGTCTGTCGGGGTTAAATATCATATCCAACCCCAAATCTTCGCGTAAATTCTCAAACTCCGCAAAATACCGCGGATCGCGCACTCTCGCAACGACGCGCTTCGCGCCGAGTTTTTTTGCCAAAACCGCGCAAAGAATATTTACATCGTCCTCTCCCGTACAACAAATAACGAAGTCCGACTGAGCCGCGCCCGCCTCTTCCATAATCCCGCGAGAAAGCCCCGCGCCCTCTATTCCGCGCGCGGAATAGCCGTTGATTATTTCCGTAATTCTTTTTTCGTCGCGGTCTACAACGGTAACGTCGTGCCCCTCCGCGGTAAGACTTTCGGTCAAAGTACCGCCTACTTTTCCTGCTCCGATAATGATAATCTTCATACGCTTAATGATACACCTTTTACGAAAATTCGTCAAGCGTTTTGCACCCGTTGCGATTAAGCGGCAAAAACGCCGAGAAAAAACGCATTTTTTTCTAAGATTTTTATAATAAAGCGTCATAAAGGTATTGACTTTTGATTTTTTTACGATATAATAGGCGCGGCGTTTGGAAAATTTTCACGGGGAGGTGAGTCGAGTTACGCGATTTTACATATATTCTATACCGTCGTTTTACGACAGAATGAAGCAGTACGAAAAAGCGTACGCGAAACGAGACGCCTTCCCGTAAAGGAAGGTAAAATATGAACGATGTATTGATCTTTTTTTCCGAATACGGCGTAATTACTCTCGCCGTCGTAGCGATTACCTCCGCCGCGGAAGTCCTTTTTAACGCGTTTGCGAAAGACAAACTCCCGCGCGGAATCAAGCAAGCGGTATTCACCGCGCTTTCCGTCGTTTTGTGCGTGGCGGGCGATATGATTTTTATCGAACGCGCGTTTAAGTTTAACGTCGGCGCAATCTATACGGGCGTTATATGCGGTTCGCTCTCGTTGGCGGTAACCGCGTTTATCGAAAAATTGAAAAGCGGAAACGCTACCGCCGCGGACTTTACCGCGCTTGCGGCGGAAATCCTCGACGGGTTTATAGACGGCGAAAGAAAAGTCGTCGCTATCGAACTGCTTTTCAACGCGCTCTTAGACGGCGCGAACGGAGACGCTCGTGAACGACTTGAAATAATTCTAAAATCTTGCGCCAAAGGCGCGATATCCGACGACGACGCGAAAACGCTCGCCGAAAAACTGATTAACGCGGCGAACTCAGCCGATAAATCGGGAAAATAACGGGCAACCGTAACGCTTAAAGCCGAATAAGTCCGACACGGGTTTATTCGGCTTTTTGCATATTTTCTTTTTATTGACGAAATACTACTTTTATGTATTTGACGCAATCGCTTAAAAAGAATATTCAAAAACTAAAAACTATTCTCATATCCGACGACGTATGCTTTATAGAAGTAAAAGCGGGCAACGTTAGCGGCACGGTTATTTTTATCAACGAACTCATAGATAAGCACGCGCTCGGCGAACTCGTGCTTCGACCTCTGTCGACGTTCGACGGAAAAGCGGACGAGAACGCGATTAACGCCGTCCTCTCCAGCCCCGAAAAGAAAACGGAGACGGACGTAAACGAGATTGCGCAAGCGGTGGCGGCGGGCAACGCGGCACTTATCGTCGACGGCGTTAAAACGGCGTTTATATTAGGATTTGCCAAATTCGAAAAGCGCGCGATCAGCGAACCGCCCACTTCAACGGTTATTAAAGGTCCTCGGGAAGGCTTCGTGGAGAGTCTGCCCGTAAATATCAGTATGTTGCGTCGCAAACTTAAAACGACGGAGTTGCGAGTAAAAGAACTTAAAGCGGGCAAATACTCGCAAACGCCCGTCAGTCTGTGTTATATACACGGAATAGCCGACGAGAGTTTAGTTAACCGCGTAGCGGAAAAAATACGCGGAATAGATATGGACGCCGTAATGGACTCTTCGTACGTCGCGAAATACTTGGGCGGGCGAAAAACCTCGATATTCAAACAAGTCGGAAACACGGAAAAGCCCGACGTGCTCGCGGCGAGAATCTTAGAAGGCAGAGTCGCGATTTTGGTAGACGGCTCGCCCATCGCTCTAACCGTACCTTACCTTTTAATAGAGGACTTTCAAAGCCCCGGAGATTATTACGGTTCCGCGTACAGCGCGACGATAGCAAGACTTATAAGATGCTTCGCGGTGGCAACGTCCATACTTCTGCCCGCGCTTTTCGTAGCGGCGGAGTTGTTCCACTTGCAACTTATCCCGTTGTCCTTTCTTCTCACTATCGTAAACAGTATAAAGGGCATACCCTTGTCGCCGTCGTACGAAATGTTCTTCACGCTGTTGATTTTCGAAATACTTAACGAAGCGAGCGTAAGAATGCCCAAATACGTGGGAATGGTCGTATCCATCGTCGGCGGTCTCGTTCTCGGCGACACGGCGGTAACGGCGGGGATTATCTCCGCGCCCACGCTTATGATAATCGCCCTATCGGGAATTTGTCTTTACACCGTTCCCGAACTCGAACAATCCTTTTCCGTGATACGCCTTTTATACCTAGTCGTCGGAGGTTCGGTCGGCGCGTACGGACTTATTTTACTCTCTTGCGCGCTCGTGATATATATAACTTCGTTCGAAAACTTTTCAACACCCCTCGCCGCCCCGTTCTCTCCGTTTGTAAAACGCGATATGAAAGACGGCGTATACAAAGGGTTTTTCACCGAAAAAGATCTTCGTCCGTTTTCGCTAAAAAACGTCAACGGCGCGACGGATAAAGGAGACAAAAATGCTTAAATCACTTAAAACGAGGCAAATATGCGCCTTCTTTATCGCTTTCATGCCGGTTATTAAATTCTTTATGATGCCGAGCGTCGCCGCTAAAATCGCGGGAAGAGACGAATGGTTATGTTGCGTTATCAATATCGCGATAGATTTCGCTTCGCTTCTGCTTTTGCTTTTGACGTGCAGAAAAGTAAACACCGACTTTTTCGGTCTATGCGAACGTTCTCTCGGCAAAACGGGCGCACGCGTGTTTTACGCGTTGTTCGCGATGTACTTTCTACTTAAAGCCTACATCCCCATATCCGAACAGCGCGACTACGTGGAATTAACTCTCTACTCCGCGCTTCCGACGGTACTCGATTTTATGCCGTTTATGCTTCTCGCGTTTTACCTATCCCAAAACAAACTGCGAATAATAGGCAGAATATCCGACGCGGTATGGATATTCGCGGTAAGCGCATATATACTTCTCTTCGCGCTTTCCGTATCTAACGCCGACTTTTCAAGTCTGCTCCCTATCGGAAAAACCCCGATTAAAACCGTTGCCAAGGGTGCGTTCGCCTCGCTTAATTGGTACGGAGACGCGGCGTATTTCGTTTTTTTTATCGGTCGATACGAACACGAAAAAGGCGACGTGCTTAAAATCGCGGGAAGTTATTTACTGTCCGCCCTCGCGGTATTAGGTTTTATAACACTGTTCTACTCGGTTTTTTCGTCCATTGCGTTTAGACAACGCTACGCCTTGACCGAAATGGCAAAATACTCGACGGTAATAAACAACGTCGGGCGGTTCGACTACTTTTCCATATTCTTCTTGCTATTCGCGAGCGCGTTCTCGATGGCTTTGCCGTTGTTTTTCGCGTGCAGACTGCTTACGAGAGCAATTCCCGTCAAACGTCCTAAAATCGTCGGCGTTTGCCTTTTCGTCGTTTACACCGCGCTCTTGATTATTTTTAAGGAATACAACGCGAGCATAGAAGTATTCGTCGAAAACTACGGCGGTTACGTATTCTTGCTTTTCGGAAACGTCGTCCCCGCCCTCGTCTCGATATTAGCGTTAAAGGAGAAAAAGAAAAATGAAAAACTTAAAAATTAAAGCGGTGATAGCGGCGGCGTTCGTGCTTTTGACTTTATTTTTCTCGAACGACTTCGGACTTATCGACATCAAAAAAACCGCGATAATCACCGCGCTCGCCATCGACGCCGCGGAAAACGGGTACGAAGTTACCGCGCAAATAGCCGTTCCCGAAGCGACGGACTCTAACAACGAAAACAAGAAAGCGCAAGTATCGGGCAAAGGCGGAACTATCGGTGCGGCGATAAAAAAAATCGGCGACACGTCGGGTTGGTTTCCTAATATGCAGTTTTGCAACGTGCTAATCGTCGGAAACGAACTGACGAGCGACAACGTGTTTAAGGTGCTCGATTATTTCTCTAAAACCTTGCGCGTTCAAGACTCGGCAACCGTTATCACGACGGACGGAAAAGCGAAAGCGTTACTCGAAGTGTCCACCCCGCTCGACAACATTTCATCGTTCGCTCTTCAAAAAGTATTGCTGAAAAGCCCCGGGTTTAACCGCGACGTGGCGAAAACGGATATTAAAACCTTTTGCGTGGATTATTACTCGGAAAGCAAATCTTCTTATATGCCCGTAGTAACGATAGAAAAAGCCGACGCGGACGACGACGAAAAAGGAACGCAAGGCGGCGAAGAGAGCAACGATTCGCAAATAAACGGAAACGGCGGCGGAAAAGAAAGTCCGCAAAAAGGTACGAAAACCGACGGGAAAAATATGTTTAACGCGACGGCGACCGCGTTATTTTACGACGGCGTTAAAAAAGGCGAACTCGACGAGAGTCAAACGCTCGTGTTCGAAGCGTTAAAAGACACGTTCCGCGGCACTACGGTGGAACTTAACGGCGTTAAAGCGGACGGTGAAAAACAAAATTTTCTTATAACGGTGTTTAGATGCACTCCTAAATTAACGCTCCGCGCAACCGAGTCGGATTTGAAATTTTTTATAACCCTCGACGTTTACTGCAAGATAACCGACAGAACTTCCGAAAAGTCCGATTCGTCTTACGCTAAAAACGTTCCGCTCCCCGACGGCGTACGCCAAAAAGCGGCGGAGTTTTTTACGAACAAGATAACCGAGTTAATAGATATCAGCAAAAGCACGGGGTGCGATTTTCTGCATATCAAGAAAAAACTGTACCGCTATAACTACGACCGTTACGCGCAGTATAAAGACAACTATTTATCCGTAATGAAAACCGACGTCTCCGTAACCGTTACGGGACAAAAATAACCTTGCGTCCCGTACTGTCAACAGCTTCACGGACAAGTCCCCCTTGCATTCAACGGCAAGCCTCCCTTGTCTAAAGGGAGTTGTCAGTCGCTGACTGTCGGTGGGATTCCCTCACTATATTATCAATATAATCGCAAACACCCTCAAAATTTCTATTTATCTCGTTGTTCGGTATTCTTATAACGGTTAAATTCCGCATCTCGATTCTTTCCGTTCTGATTCTATCCTTTTGCAACCCTTTTTCATCGTAATGTTGCGCGCCGTCCAACTCGATAATCAATCTCGCACTATGGCAGTAAAAATCAACGATATAGTTATCAATCACCTTTTGCCGCAAAAATCTAACGGGGTAGTTTTTCAAAAAATCATACCAAAGATGCCGTTCCTCTTTTGTCATATTCTTACGTAACGCTCTGGCGTTAGTTGTCAAATCGGAATTATGTTTTCTGTTCATTATCCCTCCCCCGCCTTAGGCGGTCCCCCTCCCTTTAGGCAAGGGAGGCTTTTTCTAAATTTACCGTACTCTAAGCAAAAATGCTTGCCCTCCCTTTAGG
>CAZNWP010000025.1:0-16587 GCA_964576995.1 uncultured Christensenella sp.
CGAAGAGGTTCAAAAACTCCGCGGTGGTTTTTATGACTTTGCTTACCATTTTTACGTTTACAGTGTAAGCGTTGTTTTTATCGGTATAAAGCGTAACGTCTTTGCTTGCGCCGAGAGTCGCGCTCTTTACGTCGGAGATAGCGTTTACCGTAACGCCGTCTTCGCTTCCTATCGTCACGTCTAAGCGCGTTCCGCCGATAAACGCCGCTTTAACGGTTTCGTCCGTAGCCATAGTCGGCAATTCGAGAGAGAACGTCGTCGCGCTTCCGGCATCCGCCGCTTTCGTTTCGACGAAGTTTGCCTTCGTCGCAGTTTTTACACTAAAATACTTTTTCAAACCGTCGTCTTCTTCTACGTTTTCCGTATCCGATATCGCGGAAACGGCAAGTTGATTTATCGTTCTGACGTTATCGTTTACGGTTGCGTAAACGTAAGTCTTTCCGCCGTCTTGGTCAATTATTTCCGCAACGCCGCGGGCAACGAGCGATTTACCGAAGTTTGTCGCGTTAGACGTTATATAAGTAGTCGTATAACTCGTTACGTCTTGCCCGTCGGGTTGTTTCGACGCTTTAGATTTAAGAACGTAATTGCCGAGAGTCGCGTCGTTTACTTTGTCGACTGTCAATTCGTCAAACCCGACTTTATCCGCTCTCGCGAACAAAGTAAAGTATTCGACGGATTTGAAATTCTCGACTTTCGCCGCTATCGCGTTATACGCATCGACGGAAACATTAACCTTATAACGTATACCGCCCTCGGTTCTGTCTTCGCCGGTAAGACGAACGTCTGCGCCTTGATTCATTTCGAAGCCGCTAACCGTAACGACTTCCGCGGAAACGTTTTCTTCCGCGGCAAAAGCCGTTAGGTTTGCCGCGGCTTGCGGTATCGCAAGCGCGAACACGCAACCGAATGACGCAAGCGCTATTGCAACGAGTAAAGATTTAAGTTTTAAAATCGTTTTTCCTTTCATGTCCGTA
Organism: uncultured Christensenella sp.; assembly: GCA_964576995.1. Lineage (GTDB taxonomy): Bacteria > Bacillota > Clostridia > Christensenellales > Borkfalkiaceae > UBA1259. The sequence continues at coordinate 978 of CAZNWP010000025.1, forward strand.
TTCTCCTCGCCTTAATTCCAAAACGACTCGTTCGGGTTTACAACGTCGCCGTCAATCTCATTATATCCGTTCGTGTTGATTGAAGCGGTTACGACGTCGGTTATGAACTCGATTTTCTCGAGTTCGGGTGCTATATAGTTACTTTTTTTCATATTTTTCCTCCTTCTATGAAAAATCATTACCAATCTTTTGTCGCGTCTAAGAAAGACGTATACCAAGAAGCCAAAGGTATGCCGAGACGGTTTACGTCCGTCTTTACCAACGTTCTCATTTCGCTAAGTTCGGCTTTACCTATATCTTGTTCGAATATCGTTGCGAGCATATACGCGTACGATATGCGTTCCATTGCAACGTGATCGTAATAAGTCTGATAGAGAGCGGAATCCGTCGTTTTAAGCGGCTCTAAAGCCTCTATCGCTTCGTTGCACATTTCGAGCCATTCCCTTAACATCGGTATGCGCCAAAAATCCGGATCGTCCGCCGCAAAGAACATAGAGTCTCTGCCGCCGTACGGTTTATCTTCATTCGCTTTTTGTCCTGCTATCCACGCACGATTTCGCTTAAACACTTCCATCATTATTTCCGACGCGGGACCGAAGTAGCCGTCAAAATAACTCTGAACGAGTTCTCCGTAATTTAAATCGACGTTCCAATATAATTTCGCTTGCAACCACGCTTTAAGGTTTTGGAAGCCCGACGCGCCGCCGTACTGCCCCGTCTGAGACTGTTCGCGAATTTCTCTAAACCCGCTATCGTAGCAGAATTGATAATACTCTTGCATTTCGCCAAAGTTGTCGTACATTATGAAGTAGTGATAAAAGTTAGTGCTATACGACCACAAAAACAACGTGTTAGCAACGTCTTTCCACGAAGACATATCCGTTTTTTCGGGTTCATTGATTTTCGCATTTATGCTTTGCATAAAGTCCATATGCGCGGGAGCAACGATAGGCACTACGTTGTCTTTACATTTTATAGTAACCGTCTTAGCGCCGTTTACCGTTTTTGCAGGAACATATTGCATCGCTTCGTACGCCAAGAAGTAAATCTCGAAGTCTCTCGCGTAATCTTTGCCCGCGTCGGACTTCATCCACGCTTCGATTAAATCGCTTAGTTTATTGCACGCTTTAATATTAAGTCCGGTATACGTGCCGTATTCTCTTTCCGCCGCCAAGCAATGCTCGCAAGTGCATTTACCCGCGTTGTCGGATATCGAGAACTGCATTCTGACGACTTCACCCGCGGGACGACTCGTTTCCTTTATGGCGTCTATCATTTTGTCCGCGACGGTTTTCATCATAAGTTCCCAAGACGCTTCGTTGCCGTGAGCCGTAAAGCAAAGTTGATTGCCCTTATAATTCGACTTCGATTTCCAAAACCACTCGTCGTGATACATACGATATTCGGTATCGTCGTTAAAGTTTTTAAGTTTATAAGTGCTATCTCTTAACGCGGGATCGTTGTAAAAATCCTGCTCTACTATAAGCATCGAGTTATGCGTTTTGCCGACGCCGTTTTTAACGCTTAAATCCTCGAACATTGCCCACATTTCTTCGACTTTCAAGCGTTGTTCCCATTGCGGGTTAGCCGTTTGAATTTCAAAGCCCGTCGCGCGAACGGTAAAGTCGGGGATTTCCGTTACGTCGTAATTTATAAGTTTCTTTTCCGTAACGTTCTTTTCAAGTCCTATCGTGTCGTAATAATACGGTTCGAAGCCGAACAAGTCGTTTAATAACCCGTAGACGGCGTAAAGCGCGCCTTTGTCCTTATAACCGTACATAAACACGTCGTCGCCTTTCGTCGTTATTTTATAACCGTCGTTTCCGAGAGTCTTATCCGTGCCAAGTCCCGACGAATTAAACAAATCGGTTGCGCCTATCGACAAGTATTTGCCGTTTGCTTCCGCCGCGGTTACCGTAGTCAAGTTTATTCCCGTCGCTTGGTTAAAGAACAAGTTCAGCTCTTGCGCCGCGTTAGACAAAGTTTCGGAAGCGTTTTCCGGAATTAAAATCTTATAATCGGTTTTACCGTCTTTTACGAGGTACTCGCTCGTTTCCGTGTTGTTGTACACGTGCGTGCCGCGATACGTCGCCGTTTTATTAGAATTATCTGCATTGTCGCCGCAACTGCACGCCGACGAAAAAACTACGCTCGTCGCAAGAAGTATAGAAACGATTTTTATTAACGTTTTATTTTTCATTTTTTTACCCCACCGTTATGTCGTAATGTTCGAAAGTTACGTTGCCTTCCTCGTCCTCCGTATAATAATACACGGAATATTTGCCTTTTTCGTTTGCCACGAATTCACCGCCGTTACTTACCGCGATCATCGTCTGCTTCGGAGGAATAACGTATACGTTCACAATCAATTCTTCGGTTACGTTATCGCTTACCGTTGCGGTCGCTATCTTTATCGTATCCCCGACGGAACATTGAGTTTCATATCCCTCGCTTAGAGTTACGGTCGGCTTAATATCGTCGGCAACGTATACCGAAAGTCTTTTCGGTTGCAAGTTCCGTCCGTCGTTTGCTTCGTACGATACCATATAATAACCGTATTCGTTAAGAAGTATCGATCCCGCTTTATCCGGCGATACGCCGTCTAAAAGAACGCCGTCGGTATTGCTTATAATTTGCGCTCCGCGCTTAACCGTAACGGTAAACTTAATATTGGGATTTAACACGTCGTAAGCGTAAAGCACGGGTATCGCGTACGTCGTTCCTTTCTTAAAGGACGAGGGAAGTTCGACGCTCGATATAATAGGAGCGGTCAGGTCTCCGCCTATCGACAACGTTTGATTGCTCAATCTCGTCATCGCAAAGGTGAATTTTTCCGTTACGCTCGTAAACTCGAAAGTTAAAAACAGTTTTCTGCCGTATATGCTTTCTATCGGTTCGCCGTTTAGAGTTTTCTCTAACGCCGCGGTTACGCCGTTATAGAACGTGAACGTATTTGATTCTAAATCGGTTTCGGTTATAAATTCCTGCGTTCTCGCGGAAACGGTATACCCTTCGCCCCCGTTTAACGAGAACACCACGTTACCCGATTTATACGAATATCCGAAAGTTAATACTTTTTCTTTCGTTATCGCGTCGCTCAAAGAAACGACGAACGGCGAGAAGTTAGGTTTATTAAACCAAAATCTCATTCCGAAATTATACAAGTAAATATCGTTGACGAATCTAAAGCCCGCTTTATTCGCGCTTACCCCAGAATCGGTAGCCGAGAAAGTTACGCCCTGTTCCGTAGCCTTAGCGGTAAAGCCGTTAGTTACGAAGAACTTAGACATATCGAAATTTTCGGTGCCTAATCCGGCGTCTATCACGGGAATATCGTAATCAATATACGTAACGGCGGAATCGTTTGCAAAATCCGCATTGTTTGCGTCCGAAACGGTTGCGTTCACCGCGTAAAATCTGAGTTTTACGTTAGCGTTAGCGGTTATCGTTACCGCAGAAAAATCGCTGTAGAAAGCACACTCGGTCGCGCCGTCGTCGTACGTTTTAAGATAACAATTCGTCTCACGCGTCGTACCTCCGTCGAAAGCGTATGCTTTGCCCGCATCTATATCGTAAGAAGAGCCCTTAACGAGATAATCGGGGAACGATACGTTTGAAAAGTCGAGATACGGCTTTTCGTTCGAACTTACGGTAATTTCGTATTCTTGCTTTTCGTTAAACACGTAATCGCCGTACTCGTAAACGATTTTATAACCGCCGGCGTAAAGCGGAACGAAAGCCAGCCCGTCGGAAGCGTTATTAGAGCCGCTATAAATCACGGTCGTTTCGTCGTTTATAACCGCTTTCACGGTAACGTTAAGCGTTCCTCTAGCGTTGATTACCGTATAATCCTTTATCTTTACGCTCCGTCCCGTTTCGCCCGTTGCGGCGTAGTCGTTTCCAAGCGTAAGTTTTAAGCCGTTTTCTTTCGTCATAACGCTTACGTTAACAGTCTTTACCGCGTAGTTTCCGAAAACGTCCGTCGCGCTATATTCAACGGTATAAACACCGACTTTGTTAGGGATAAAATAATTGCCGTCGTAAATCATTGCCTCCGTACGGTTTTCAGAAGCGTAATCGTAATATACTTTGGTTTTGAACGTATTGACCGACGTTTCTTTATCCATAACACTTGCGGAGAATAATTCGTACTTTTCTCCTACCACGCCCGTCGGCAACGACGACTGAGCAAACTCACCGAAATCGACGGTTATAATCGGCGTGCCGTCGTCGATATAAACGTTGTTCGTCAAGTTCTCGTTCATTATATTAGAGATAAGAATTTCCGCGGAAGAGTTATTAAATTGCGCAGCTTCTATCGTCAAGAAAACTTCGCCAGTGGTAAATCCGCTCCAAGGACGCGAGAACATCGAAATATCGTCGAGATCCGCTATCGGATTAACGTTGTTATACACGGTTTTGCTCGCATAGTCGTAATAAAATTCAATCGCGTTAGTCGTTATATCACCGTATACGGGCGTTCCGTCTAACGACGCTTTGCCGTCTACGTAAGTACCGAATTGACTGTTAATATGCAAATAATAATTGCTTCCGTTATAAGTGATATTCGGATAAAGCGACGAGTGCGCGTTTTTAACGTCTTTTTCTATTCCCGTGGGCGACTGTCCGTTAGACGCGTTCACCGTAGTCATAGCGTTAGAATTATTCGTGTTGTGTTTCGCCGTTAAGGTTACGTAATTATCGGGATCGTAAATATCCGTCAGTTTAACGCGGAACATATTGACGTCGGCGGATCCGACTCGTTCCGGCAAAACATAAAACTTAACGAGAAGATCGTCTTTCGTAAGTTTGCTAACGTCGAGAATTTTAGAATACTTAAATACGGAACCGTTGACGAGTTTTACGTCCACGCCGGTCAACGCAACGTCCGTTCCCACTTCGTTTTTATACGTTTTAGTCGTATATTCGGCAAAACTATTATTGCCCGTGCAATAATATAGGTTATCGTTTACCGCGAAAGAGTAAGTTTTATCGTAAACTCTTCCGTTTACCGTCGCACGATAAATAAGTTCGTATTCGCCACCGAGAGACAATACCGTTTTATCGGTTTCTACGATCGTGCCGTCGGGACGTTTGAGAATAATTTTCGTACCGTAAGACTGTCCGTCGACGGTCGCATTGACCGAGGGAAAAGACAGTTCTTGATTTAGCGTATACCACGTTTCGATGGCGACGTCGTCAAACGTTGCAGCGAAAGCGTCGGCAGGCGAACGACTGATAAACGTTGCCGCCGCGCAAGATACGAGCAACACGCTTAAAACGGTTAGCGCGATTATTCTCGCCTTTTTAGTTCCACTATGTTTTTTCGTCATACATATCTCCTTAATCATAAATTTTATTTTGAGATTATATCGTTTCTATTTTTTTAACCTTTAACGCCACCCATGGTTAGGTTTCCCGTTATCTTGTCGCGGAAGATAATAAACAACGTTATTATCGGTATCACCATTACGACGCCCGCACACATACGCATAGGCATATTGCTAAATTCAAGTTCCGACGAACGGCTTAACTCGAATATCGCGTAAGACAACGTCGGATGCCCCGGCATATATAAAAGCGGAGTGTTATAATCGTTCCAATACGCCACGAACAACAACAGTACGACGGTGAAAAACGTATTTATAAGCAACGGGAAGTATATCTTAAAAAGCACCGTAAACTCTCCCGCTCCGTCAATATACGCCGCTTCCGCGTAACTTTTGTCAAGCCCTTTAACCATTGCGAAGTACACCAGAAAATACGTACCCGTAAAGGACATTTTTTGCAAAATCATTCCGAGATAAGAATCGAAAACGTTTAACGTTTTAAGTAATTTCAATTGCGCGGGATACGTGCCTACGATTGGCAACATCATTACCACGACAACTACCGTATATATCACGGAACTCAATTTATATTCCGAAAACCTCGCGCAAATATACGCCGTAACCAACGGAACGAACGCCGCTATCAACGCGCCGAGCCCCGCGTACATAATCGTGTTAAATAAGATTTTCCAGAACGTAACCTTTATACTTACCCCTTCCGCGTCTTCTACGTTAATGTAAAAATGCTTGATGAGATAACCGTAATTTGAAAACTGCCAACCCTCTTTAGGTAAACCCACGGGATAATAAAGCGCGTCGTCCTCCGTCTTTAACGACGTCATTATTCCCCAAGCGAGTAAAAACACCAAAAATGCAACGAATATAATCAATATAGCGCACGTTACGATTTCGAATACGCTCGTCTTTCTTTTCTTTCTCATAATTACTCCTCGCTCGGTCCGAATTTTTCGAGCAAATATTTCGCTCCTATTACTACGGGTAAATTAACCAACGTGAATATCAAACCCATTGCGGAAAGTTCGGGGTATTCCGAAAATTTCGTGCTCGACTGATTTATCGCGCGGTACAAATAATAACCTATCGTCATTACGTCCTCCGACGCTCCGCCGCCGTAAAAGTCGTATAAACTCATCATTTCGGTAAAGGTAGTAGCAAGTCTTATAACGACGAAGGTAACTATCGTAGACCAAACCGACGGGACGACTATACTGAAAAATTCTCTCACGTTACTTGCTCCGTCTATCGCCGCCGCTTCCGTAACCGATTCGGATATCGTACTCATTGCGCCCGTATACAATATTAGTTGAGAGCCGAGCCCCATCCATAAGTAATATATCATTACGACGGGGAACGCTTTATTCGGATTATAAAGCAAGTCCGACGCTATTTCTAAGCCTAAAATTTCTCCGAGTTCCGGTAACGCGTATTCGACGAAGTTCCTGAAAATCGTTACGAGAACGATTGCGGACACCATAGTCGGCAAAAACAACATTACCTTGAAAAACTTATGCCCCGCGAATTTCTTAAATAAGTAATAAGAAAACACCAACGGAATAGGTATTCCTACGATTATTCTTATTACCGTCAACCATACGGAACGCCACGTCGCGCCCCAATAATAGTTAATCGTGTCGAATTTATAAAATATTCCCTTAAAAACTTCGAACCCCGCAAACACGAAGCCGCCCTTGTCGTAGTCGTAATTTGTAAACGCCATATAAAAGGAATCGAAGTTTACGTAAACGTAAAACACGCAAAACTGTAACAACGGAATAAGCAACATACCGTAATAAAACGCGTGTCTTTTCCATTTTTGAACGTCAATTTTTTTCGTCATAATCGCCGCCTATCTATAATTTAGTTATTAAAATACTTTCCGTAACTCGTATTCCACGCGGTAGAATCTACTTTCATTCCCAAGAAACAGTCTTTCGCGGACGCGCCGTTATAAATTTTATCTATTACGAGATTGGTCTTAGAGCCGTTTACTTCGGTATTCCAAAAACTTCCGCCGTTTATCGCTTGAAAACTGCTTTGGTTATTGGTAAACACGGCGTTACCGTCCATCATATACACGACGTCGGAATTTTCTTTCATATTCCAAACGCTCTTAGCAAACCCGTTCAACGAGTTTTTCTGTTCGGCGGTAAGCGAATATTTAAGCGCTTTCGTTCCGCCGGTAGTTAACGTAAATTCTTGCAAAGATTCTTCCGTGTTTAAGAACGTTATAAAATCCTTGGCGACTTTCACCTTCGTCTCGTCGTCTTTTATGGTGGAATTTATCATCATAAAGCAGTCCGCTTGGTTCATAATGGTAGATTTGGTAACTTTATTTTCCGCGGAATCGGAAACAACGCCGGGAAGCGGCATCCAACCGAATTTACGCGTTTCTTCGGTATATCCGTTCTTAGATAAATTCTTAAAATGCCCCGCAGTTTTCGCTTCGTTGTACCAATAGTTGCTGTCAATCAAAAAGCCTATGGGCTCTTCGCCTCTGGGCAATCCGTCAACGAAAAGTTTTTGCGCGGCGGTATTCGAGAGAGCGGTAGTCGTCGCCTTCGATTGATAATAACCGGAATTAGACATTATTTTCGAAAGGAATTCGAGCGCGTAATATTTACCCGCGAGTTGAGACGTAACGTAGCCCGTATCCAAGGTAACCTTTTTATTACTTACGACGGGTGTGTTCCCGCTAAACGAATCTACCACTCTAACGTCTTTATCTCCACTGTTAAACGATATGCAAGTAATGAGTTCGTCGTATCCGCAATAGGACGCGAGAAGCCCGAATAATATTCCGTTCGCGTAATATTTATACTGTCCCGACCAAACGAACGGCGTAACGCCGCTGCTCACCATACGATCCATAACTTTATAGAACTGGTCGTAAGTCGCGGGCAAACCGTCGTCGTAAGTCCCCGCAACGCCGTCCGGTCCGACGGATTTTTCGTCGGTTAAAGAATTAATAAAGCCTTGATTGCCGTTATTCGTGTTTTTCGCGAGATACAATTTTTTATCTTCGAACACGTTTATGTCGTACGCGATACCCGCAAAATATTCGTAATGCGGAATTACGTAGTATTTGTCTTTGTATTTAAGAGCGGACTTTTGACTGTCCGTCATTCTCGACTCTATACTCGCCCCGTTCGTCGTATCGGCAACGACGTCGGTAATATCCAAAAGCGCACCCGTTGACGCAAGGTCGACGTAATTTACGTCTTGATCTATCACTATATCGTACGGTTTAAGGTTAATCGTGGACGAATAGTGCTCTTTCGTTTTAGTAAGTTCTACTTTTATGCCGACTTTATCGTTCGGGAAAACGTCGTTTTTGTGCGCGTCTTCATAACGTTTAATCGCTTTTTCAATCCATTCGGAACCGACACCGCCGTTATAGTTCACGACGCTCAAATGATACATCGAACTATCGTCCGCCGAATTTCCTCCGCAACCCGCAAAAAGCGTGCCTAACGCAACCGTCAACCCCAGCGCAATCGCTAAAAGTCTTTTACCTGTTTTTCTCATATTTTCAAATCTCCTATTTTTGCTCCGTATCGAAAGTTTTCGTTTTTAGCCTTTTTACAAAATTTACAAAAGCCTAAAACGCGATATTCTTTCTAAACGAAACGATTCTTTTGCGTATTTAAGTATAACATAGCGACAATATTTGCCTCAACTTGTTTTTTAATGAATTGTTTTTCTAATTTCGCTTTATCGACTTTAGATTTTATTTCCCATCGTCCGTTGTTATTATTTCGTATTTGTAAGCGTTACAATTTTTTAGACTGTTTATTATAAGACACGCCGCGTACGAAGCAAAACCGTGATCGAGACTTCTTCCCGAGTCGTTATGCTCCCATAACGTACCCGTACGTTCTGCCATATACGTAAAATATTGCTCGCTCTCTTTAAGAACTTCCCGATACTCGCCCGCTTCGTAAAGATACGCAAGTCGTAAATAATTACCGATAAACGCATTTGATTTGGCTATATCGGAATGAACGCTTTTTTCGTCTCGATCGTATCCGAATTCTTTCAACATTACCATTCTAAAACGCTTAAACTCGTCTCCGTTCGCCAATCCGAAAAACAACGCGTAATATTGATTCGTTTCCGATACGTTGTCCGTTCTTTTCAGTTTTCCCGAAGCGTCGCGAAGCGCGTTATCCGCAAAAAACTCGCCGTTAAACGAATACTCTACTATGACTTTATCGTTCCTTTCCGATTTGGCGATAAGTTCGTCGTCTTCGTACAACGTTCCGGCACATCTTAAAGCCGCGGAATACAGCATATTAGTCGGAAAGTTCGCCCCCGCGGTATAATCGTTTGCCTTAGACCACTCTACGAATACCCAACTCGTGAGATTTTCAAGCAACCCTAATTCGTTTTCATACCGAGCGAAAAACGCGAATAAATCGTATACGAATTCTTTCAACATTACCATTCTAAAACGCTTAAACTCGTCTCCGTTCGCCAATCCGAAAAACAACGCGTAATATTGATTCGTTTCCGATACGTTGTCCGTTCTTTTCAGTTTTCCCGAAGCGTCGCGAAGCGCGTTATCCGCAAAAAACTCGCCGTTAAACGAATACTCTACTATGACTTTATCGTTCCTTTCCGATTTGGCGATAAGTTCGTCGTCTTCGTACAACGTTCCGGCACATCTTAAAGCCGCGGAATACAGCATATTAGTCGGAAAGTTCGCCCCCGCGGTATAATCGTTTGCCTTAGACCACTCTACGAATACCCAACTCGTGAGATTTTCAAGCAACCCTAATTCGTTTTCATACCGAGCGAAAAACGCGAATAAATCGTATACCTTTTCACGCATGGCGTCTATCAGTTCGCGATCGCCTGTACGATCGTAATAATCTTTTAATTCCAATATCAACCATAACGCCCAATTCGGAATATACTTTCTACTCGCAACGTTAGACGGATAACACATGGGAAGCATTCCGTCGGGATACCCCTCGCATTTACGGTATAACGCGTAATTTTCTAAAAAGTTTTTCTCGACTTTATTAGTACCGAAAAGCAAACGTTCCGTTTTTCCGATAAAGTAACTGTCGCATAACCACCCCGCACGTTCACGCCCCGGGCAATCGGTTAAAATATCCACGGCGTTATGAGCGAGCGTGTTTTGCCCCGCTTTCACTATTGCTTCGAGATTTTTATTCTCGCAAGTAAACTTAATTCTATCTTTATTAACGTTTTCGTACGAAATAATTCTAAATCCGTCTATTTTCGCCGCACCTTTAAGACAAACGATTTTCGCGTACATTGCGCAATACGGTTCAAAAGTTTTTAACGAATATTTTCCTTTTTTCAACTTAAACTTAATCACGTCGCAACACGTATCACGCGAAAAATCAACGTTCAACGCACCGTTTTCATATTCCGCGTATTCCGCCCATATAAGATAAAGTTCGCAATCTTCTTTAACGTCTGCCTCGAAAGCGAAAAAACCTACCGATATAGTCGGAAACTTGTAAGCGTAATACGTATTTTCGACTAAAGCGGCTTGTTCTTTATCGTTTTTCACATACGTCAACTCGCTTGCCGTATCGCTGACGAACTCGTCTATTTCGCTTCGTAAAAAACAAAAGTTAAGTTTTGGATTTAACTCCATTTGCCAACTTTCGTACCAATGCTCGCGAGACGAATCTCTTTTAACGGCGCCGTATTCGATTCTTTCGCCCGCTATCGGCAAATAATCGGGATAATCGACGTTACGCGAAAGCAAAATCGGCGTATCCACTCGACACACGCTTTCCTCTTTAAAAAACGGTAAGCCGAGATAAAAATCTCTTCTGTCTTTTTCCATCGCGTAATTCTCGGAAAACCCGCGCTGAAACGAATACTTTTGCGTTTTCCGAATATAGTCTCCCACGTTATATGCGGTAAAACTTTCCGAATCGGCGATAACGTTACCGTCTTTTATAACTTCCGCACCGAACAACGGATTACCCGAATCGACGGAATACCCCGGTATGTTATAGCATAACACCTCAACCGTAATTACGAAATTTTCGTACTTGGTTAAGTCGTATTCGTCCGCACGCGCGTATCCCGCAGCGGTTTTTGCCGGACCGTAACCGATAAATACCCCGTCCACGTATACGTTATAAAAGTCTAAAGCAATCAATTTTATCGTATCCGCTTTCACGCATTTTAATTGAAATGCCAATCTCGTATTATATTCTCTTTTTTTATCTTCCGACCATAATGCAATCATTAAACTACACTCGCTAAAACATTATTTTAAAATATTTTAACACGATACATAAAGTCTTTCAACTTACCTTTTCGCATAAAGTTGTTCTAATTTATCCTTTTCAAAACAACCATCGAACAAGTTTTTGACTTTTTTAGGTATAAAAATTAAAAAAATAATAACGCTTTTTTTAATATTTTTCTTACTAAATTGACATTCAAAGCCGATAAAGCCTTTCTTTCCCACTCCGTCGGAGTGGGAAAGACCCTAGGTTCTTTCTATTTTTTCGCCTTTTAATTGTCGCCTTATCGTTATTTTAACACAAACACATTAAGTTGTCAATACGTTATTTTAGAGAAAAACTCGTTCGTTTTTACAATATACTATTATATAATCCCTTAATAATAGACGCATTATAAAGCGGAAACACCGTAAACGATCAATCCGTTGTCCCTTGCGGCACGTAGACAAAAATAAAAAACCTCGCGGCGTGGCGATAGGAATCTATCGCCACGCCGCGGGGTTTTTTCAACTAAAAACAGTTACTTTTTATTCTTTGTTAGGATCGTCCGCACGGACGGGATATCTGCAATCGAGAACGCCGTACCAATTCTTTATCGCGAATTTATGATCGGCGGGGTGCTTCCAATGCACGAACCAAGTGCAGAAGTTGTACACGTCGCCAAGGTCCGCAACGATTTGCTTAAACTCGTTTACGCGCTTATCGAAAGTCTTTTTACCACAATAATAAGTGTGCAATTCGATTAGCAAATACTTAATAAACAACTGCTCGCGTTTGACGCGTTTTTTAATAATTTCGTCGCCTGCGGCGAGTTCCGCTTCGGCAAGCAAGGCTTCCATTTTAAGCAAGAACTCTTTCGGCCAATGTCTTTCGGTTAAAACGTCGGGGTGTCCCGGAATATCGAAAGAAACGTGATAACCCCTGCCGCCGAGTTTAGCGTATTCTTTTTCTAAATACGCGTAATGATCTTTAAGCGAATTTAAGAAAGTTTTAATCTGCGGCGCGGCTTTCTTGTAATAGTGATTTATAAAATCGTCGATTAAGAAATCTTGATCGAGACTGCTATCGTAAGAAAGTTTAGCCAAGAGATACAGTTTTAACGCCGCAAAACCCGTCGTAAAGTCGTGTTCTTGCCCTTCGTTGTACATATAAACGGTGTTATACTTTTCGTACGTTTGAATATTGTTTTTGTATTGCCACAACCCCGAGAAGAAGATAAGTATTCTGTCGTGATATAAGTGGTAATCCCATACGAAGGTATTTTTGCAATATAACTGCCACTTTATAAACCTCTCTTTAACCACGCAATTGCAAGGCGCGTCAAGACTGTGCAAACCGCAACTGTCGATAGGCGCGTTGATAACCGCAACGTTGTCGGGCAAAATCAAATCTTTATCGTAAACGGCGAAATTGCCGTTCTCGTCAATTTTAATCGGCGGATCTTTCGTGTAAAGGTACGCAAACGATACGAGCAAGAACTTAGAGTCGGGTAATTCGACTTTACGCCAAGCTTCGATATCTAACGCAAGTTTTCTAAAAAAGCGAAGATAAACGCCGCAATCGCCGCCGTAACGTTCGGCAAGCGCTTTACACTTATCGCAATGGCAAGCGCGGTCGTTGTCTTCTATACCGATAGAAAAGAATTTCGCGTTAGGATTTGCTTTGATATGCTTTTTTAAGTTTACGATAAAGTGCTCGTACATCTCGTCGTTAGAAAAGCACAGTTGACTAACCGATTCGTTGTACCAATCTTTGTGAATATAATTGCCGTCTTCATCTTTTTCGGGCGGAAGAATCTTAAACGTGGTGTGCGAAAAACATCCGTCGACCCAATCTTTGCGGTACCAGTCGGCGTTTTCGCCGTCCATACGCGTACCGCCGGCGTAAATTTTCAATCTATTTGCAAACGTAGGATCTGCACCGACGGAGTCCGCCACGGGATACCACCTTACGTGTCTGTATTCTATTTTAGGACAATAGGCGTAGTTAATCGGCTCTAAGTCGATACGCTTTTTCGTTTCGAAAAACACTTCGTCGAAAGCGTAAGCGCAAAAGCCCACCCACTTTTCAAGCAAGTAGTATACGCCGTAGAGAGAACCGTGTTCGGACTTACCCATAACGATATAATTTCCGTCGACGGTTTTAATCGAAAACCCCGAAGAATTAATCTTTTCGTTTTCGGGGTACTGCGTATCTTATTTCAGAAGAATATTCCACGCTCAAACGGGAGACTCCCCGCAAAAGTATTTATCTAACTTACGCGTTTCTTACGGTAAAGACCTCCTTCAATCGGGGTATTACACGGTTAGCGAGGTGTCGGATAAATGCGGCTTTTCCGATCCTAAATACTTCCACGCGTGTTACAAAAAGAAATTCGGGCATCCTCCGGGGAAAGACATTCCGAAAACCTATACCCCCCCCCCCGAAAAAATGAAATAACGAAAAAAAGCGAGCGCAACGCCCGCTTTTCTTTATATAACATATTCAATATTCGTAAAATCGTCGTTATAAACTTTGCGGGCGGGGCGATAGATTCCTATCGCCCCGCCCGCAAGGGTTTTATAGGGATTTTTTAGGGTTTTTCGTTCTAATCGTTTTTTATATCTTTTATCGTTCTCGGTTATTTTGATAGTGAACACATAAGTCTTAATACGTCCTCAGCGGTACGCGATAAATTTTCTTCACTGTTAAAGCGACTTACCGAAAAATCTTGCGGAAGTCTGTTCACGGAGAATACCGCGGTTACGCCGACTTTATACAATTCCGACATGTCTCCGTCCGCCCCGCCGACGATGGCGACGACGGGAACGCCCGCTTTTTTCGCGCGTTCGGCAACGCCCGCCACGACTTTGCCTCTCAGGCTTTGTCCGTCTATTTTCCCTTCGCCCGTAAACACGCAGTCGGCGTTCTTAACTTTTTCGTCGAATTTAAGCGTATCCAATATCGTCATAATTCCCGATTTTAACTCCGCGTCGAAAAAGGCTTTCATTCCGACGCCGAGCGCGCCCGCCGCACCGCCGCCGCGAAGTTCCGAATAGTCCGTACCGTAGTCGCGTTTTAATACGTCGCATAAATGCTTTACGCCGTCGTCCAAAATACGAACCGCGTTTTCGTCCGCGCCCTTTTGCGGAGCAAACACGCGAGCCGCGCCGTTCTCGCCGTAAGGCGGATTATCCACGTCGCACATTGCGGTAATTTTAACGCCGTGTGTTTTAACACCGCTTCTATCCACGCGTTCAATCTTGCCGAGAGTTTCGCCGACGGGCATAAACTCGTTGCCCGCCCTATCGTAAAATCTAACGCCGAGCGAATACGCCGCGCCGCAACCGAAGTCGTTGGTACAAGAACCGCCTAATCCAACCACGATTTCTTTAGCACCGCCGTTTATCGCGTGGAGCATTTGCTCGCCTAAACCCGCCGTCGACGTTTTAAGCGGGTTTTTTCTATCTTCCACGAGCGGAAGCCCCGCAGTTTGAGCCGTCTCTATAATAGCCGTTTCGCCGATTACGCCGTAATACGCGCTTGCGTAATTCAAATAAGGATCTAAAAAATCGTATACGACTTTTTTGCCGTTCGCCGCAAGCAAAAAGCAATCAACCGTTCCTTCTCCGCCGTCCGCGACGGGAAGAGACACGATCTCGTTTTCGGGAAAAATCGCGTTGATTTTTTCGCTTAAAATCTCGCATACGCGTTTTGACGATAACGTTCCCTTAAAAGAATCGGGAATTAAAACGAATTTTTTCATATTCCACCTATATAATTTTGCAAGTTCCTCTTTGCTAAGAAAAGAACGCGCGACGTTTGAAAGTCTATTAAAATATTAAAGGCGTGAAATTAATCACGCCTTTTGTTTTTCTTATTCCGTTAATTATTTAACGATTTTAGAAACAACGCCCGAACCTACCGTTCTGCCGCCTTCACGGATAGCGAAACGGAGTCCTTCTTCCATCGCGATGGGGGTTATAAGTTTAACGTCCATTTTGATGTTGTCGCCCGGCATAACCATTTCTACGCCTTCGG
>CAZNWP010000026.1:0-12594 GCA_964576995.1 uncultured Christensenella sp.
GTATAATTTATAGGCGTTGTCTTGCTTACGTACAACGCCTATAAATTATACTAAAAACAAAATTTAATGTCAACTGTTTGAGACAAAATTATTTAATTTTTGTCGATTAAATTTTTAGAGGGGGTTCGGCGGGGTATTAGGTAGGGTGTTTTCCGTAAAAAAATTTACGGAGGTAGGTAAAAATTTTAAAAAATCTTTGACATAAGCGTTATAAACAATTATAATATTTATATAGGGTAAACGAAAAGGCTTAAAACCTTGGGGCGCGATTATAAAAAGCGGCTCTAAGGCAGTTAATTTTATTTAAGGATTTTTTTATGAATTATAAAGATATATATAATGAATGGTTAAACGATAAAACTCTCTCCGCGGAAGAGGCGGAAGAACTCGCGTCGATAAAAGACGACGAAAAGTCGATAGAATACCGTTTCGGTAAAGATTTGGAATTCGGCACGGCGGGAATGCGCGGTATAATCGGGCTCGGCACTAATATGATGAACGTGCATACCGTTCGCAGGGCGACGCAAGGTCTTGCGGATTACGTTAAATCTCTCGGCAAAAAGGCGGTGAAGCGCGGAGTCGTTATTTCATACGACACGCGCAGAAAGTCTTACGACTTTGCGTATAACGCGGCAGTCGTATTGGCGAGTAACGGAATTAAGACGTATTTGTTCACGAAAGAACACCCCGTACCTATGCTCTCGTACGCTACCCGCAAATTAAAAACGATTGCGGGAATAATGATTACCGCAAGCCATAACCCCAAAGAATACAACGGTTATAAGGTTTACGGAGCGGACGGCGCGCAAATGTCGCCCGACGCAACCGCGAAAGTCGTTGAGTTTATAGAAAACGTCGGAACGCCTTTATCCGATAAAATAAAATACGACGAAGGCGTCGAGAAAAAAATTACGCTCGTTTCGAAAAATCTCGATAAAGCGTACTACGATACTATATTAAAACTCGCACTCTCTAAAAAAGAAGTTAAAAAAGCGGGCAAGACGTTAAAACTCGTTTATACTCCCGTTCACGGAAGCGGATATATTCCCGTAACTACGGTTTTGAAAAAAATGGGGATAAACGTAAGCACCGTTCCCGAACAGACTGCTCCCGATACGGAGTTTTCCACCGTGGAAGTGCCTAATCCCGAATATAAAGAAACGCTCGCGCTTGCCATTAAAATGGCTGACTTGAAAGAAGCGGACGTCGTTTTCGGTACCGATCCCGATTGCGACAGACTCGGCGTTGCGGTGAGAACTTCGCAAAAAGAATTTACCGCTCTTTCGGGCAATCAAGTAGGCGCGCTTCTTTTGGATTACGTCTTAAAAAGACTTAAAGAAACGGGTAAACTTAATCCGAAGAGTTTCGTCGTTAAATCTTTCGTTACCACGAGTATGGCGAAATTGATTGCAAACGATTACGGCGCGGAACTTTTCGACGTTCCCGTCGGGTTTAAGTATATAGGCGAAAAAATTCGCGAACTCGACGATACGGGCAAGCGTAAATTCGTATTCGGTTTCGAGGAGTCGTGCGGATATTTGCGCGGTACTCACGCTCGCGATAAAGACGCGGTCGTTGCTAGTATGTTGTTTGCGGAAATGGTTTGTTATTACGTCGCGCACGGTTCGTCCGTTTACGAAAGATTGGGACAGTTGACGGATAAATACGGGTTCGTTTTCGACGTTACGGACAGTACCGTTTTCGAAGGGCTTAACGCTATGCGCGATATGAACGCCGTCGTCGATAAAATGAAGACGGTGAGCGTAACCGATCTCGGCGGGGTGAAGGTCGTCGCAACTCGCGATTATTCCGCTCTCGTTCGCAAGACTGCGGAAGGCGAAGAGCAACCAATCGACTGTTCTAAATGCAACGCCGTCTATTTTGAACTTGCGGGCGGCGGGTTCGTATGCGTTCGTCCGAGCGGAACGGAACCTAAACTAAAAGTTTATTATTCGTTACCCGCGGAAAACGAAGTCAAAGCGAAAATGCTTTACAAAAAAGTCAAATCCGATTTTGAAAAATTGTTAAAGTGATTTTTAAAAATAGAATAAAGGGAAATTTGAATTTATAAAAAAATTAAACGCTTCGGCGGGGCGATGTGTCGCCCCGCCGAAAAGAATTTAGCGGGAAAAATGGAATTCTTCTCGTTATAACAACGCGTTTTCGAGAACTAATTTATCGAAGTCGATTTTTTCTACGAAGTCGCTTGCTGTAAATCTTACCGTGTTGTATTTTGCGTAATTAAATAAGTGTGTTTTTATTAAGACGGGCGTGGGGCAATCGAGCGTTTCGGCTACGTCTCTGACGTATTCGAAAAATTCCGAATAGTCGGTTTCGCCCGCGCGTTCGTATACGGTTTGTTTTATTATTCTTCCGTCTTTTAATATCTTAGCCCAAATTCTTATCATTTTTAGTGCGCTCCGCCTTTTTTTTATTATTTTATCATAAGCGCGAGAAAAAATCAAGTCGGTTTATTGACAAAAATCGTTTTATGCTATACAATATTATAAACGGACTTTATAAAGGGGTTTTTATGGAAAACTTAAAAAAGCAAATAATTAAACTTTTAAGCGAGAACGCGCGTTATACTTTCGCGCAAATCGCGGATATTACGGGCGCGGATAAAACCACGGTGGAACGCGCCGTATCAGATCTCGAAAATTCGGGCGCGATAGTAAAATATTCCGCCATT
The DNA here is from genome assembly GCA_964576995.1 of uncultured Christensenella sp. Lineage (GTDB taxonomy): Bacteria > Bacillota > Clostridia > Christensenellales > Borkfalkiaceae > UBA1259. The sequence goes on from CAZNWP010000026.1 coordinate 2,693, forward strand.
TTAAATACCGAAGTGATTAACGCCGAAAGCGTAGAGGCTTTAATAGAAGTCAAAGTCGCTCCGCAAAAACTTAAAGGCTTCGACGCTTACGCCGAGGATCTGTACGACTTCGACGAAGTTAAGAGTTTATACCTTATGAGCGGCGGTTTCGACCTTGCCGTGTTTGTTGAAGGCAAAACGATTTCGGATATAGCGCGATTCGTTGCGGAAAAACTTTCCGTTATCGACGGCATAACCGGCGTGCAAACGCACTTTATTCTTAAAAAATACAAAATCGAGGGGCAAGTAACAAAACCCGCGGAAGAACATAAAAGGCAGATTTATCAAGCATGAGAGATTTCGTTACCCAAAAAATAAAAAATATCGCGCCGTCGGGAATAAGAAAGTTCTTCGACCTCGCAGCGGGGCAACACGATATAATTTCGCTCGGCGTCGGCGAACCCGATTTTACTACGCCGTGGGTTATTAGGGAAGCGGGTATCTCCACTCTTAAAAAAGGCTATACGCAATACACGTCCAATAAAGGCTTAGTCGCTTTGCGCGAAAGCATATCCGAGTACCTTAAAAATTCGTTCGGCGCGGAGTTTTCCGCCGACGAAACGGTGATAACTCTCGGCGCGAGCGAGGCGATAGATATAACGTTGAGATCTCTCGTGGACGAGGGGGACGAAGTATTGATTCCCGATCCGAGTTACGTGTCTTACCGCCCATGCGTGGAACTGTGCGGAGGTAAAGCCGTTGCGGTTGAGTGCGACGGGGAGAACGGATTCCGCTTAACTCCCGAAAATTTAGAGCGCGTAATAACAGATAAAACTAAAATTCTAATATTCCCTTACCCCAACAACCCGACGGGCGGAATAATGGATAAGAGCGATATAGAAAAAATAATTCCGGTTATCTTAAAGCACGATTTGTTCGTGATATCCGACGAGATATATGCGGAACTTACTTACGGTGGCAAGCATTACTCGATAGCGTCGTTCCCCGAAATGCGCGGAAGAGTTGCCTTAATAAGCGGTTTTTCGAAAGCGTTCGCAATGACGGGTTGGCGCGTGGGTTACGTGTGCGCTCCGAAAGAAGTAACCGCCGCCCTCTTAAAAATTCATCAATATTCCGCGATTTGCGCTCCGAGTTTTTCGCAGTACGGTGCGCTCGCGGGGCTTAACCAATGCAAGGAGGACGGGTTTAAGTGCGTTTGCGAGATGCGCGAAGAATACGACGCGCGCAGAAAATACGTTTATAAAAGATTGACGGAAGCGGGGCTTACGTGTTTCGAGCCGCGCGGCGCGTTTTATATATTCCCGTGCGTAAAGGGTACGGGTATGACGGGCGCGGAATTTGCCTATTCGCTTTTAGAAAAGGAAAAAATCGCCGTCGTCCCCGGAGACGCGTTCGGAGAATTCGGAAAATATTACGTGCGCATATCGTACGCTTATTCGATGAAAAACCTCGTAACCGCTATGGATAAAATTCAATCGTTTACGGACGATTTAAAAATAACGAAGGAAAATTTGTAATGAGTATCGAAAAAATAAAAAGCGCGCTTCAATCGCGTCTCGTCGTGCCGTATACGTTTGCGATCGCGTTCTTTTTTTGGCTTTTAAATCTCAGTTCGCTCGTCGTGTGCTCGATGGTTTTGCTCGTTGCGTGCATTTTGCTCGTGTGCGACGACGTTAAGAATATCTTTTGCCCCGTCGTGTACGCGGGTTTCTTCATAAAAGATATCGTCGTCTCCGCGAATTGGGCGGTGTATGTGGCGTGCGCGGTAGTCGCTTTGGCGGCGTTCGCGATTTTTACCGTTAGAAAAATTCGCGAAAAGGGTAAAAGCCTTAAACTCGGAAAAATGTTTTTCCCGTTGCTCGTTTTCGACGTAGGCTTTCTTCTCGGCGGAATCGTCGGCAACTTTAAAATTCTCGCGTTCGCGGCAACTTTCGGGCTTAGCGCGGTTATGTTGCTCTTGTATTTTATCGCGACTAACTTTACGCGCGATATAGACGAGTACCTTGCTTTTCTCTTTATTTGCGGTGCGGCGTTTATCAGTTTGCAAATTTGCGCGAACGACGTTATCGCGTCGGGAAAATCGTCCGCGATTTTTTCTTACGAATATGTAAAAGGGTGTTGGGCGACGGCGGAAGGGCCTAACACTTCGACGTTGTTTTTAGGGCTCGGAGCAGTTTCCGCTATGTTTTACGTGCTCAAAGGTAAAAACGGATATTTAATGATTATTCCGTCGTGCTTTTATTTATTTATGATATGCGTTATTTGTTGCAGAGGAATGCTTCTGACGATGGCGTTGGTTTTTCCCGCGGAAGTAATTTACGTTATAATAAAGAGTAAAGAAAAACGTAAAATACTAATCACGTTTAGCGTTATTTTGCTCACGGTGTTCGCTGCGAACGCCGGTACGGGCGATTTAAGCGACGTTCTCGGTAAAATGGTAACTAGATTTAAGCAAGAAGGTTCGAGCGGCAGGCTCGGCGAAGGCGGAATCTGGCATTGGTGTTTAGGTAAATTCAAAGCGTATCCCGCGTTCGGGTACGGGTTTATAAGCAAAGAACCCGTTCCGACAATAAGATTCGAAACTAAGTTTTTTATTCTCGCACACAATACCGCGATACAGTGGTTGACGTCGATAGGCGTAGTCGGAATTTTGTTATCGGTATGGTTTTACGTGACGAAGTATATGCTCGTTTTTAAGGATACGGTTAATTCGATATTGCTTTCCGCTCTCATCGCGGTTATCGCGTTAAGCGGGGTAACGGAACAAGCTGCGGCTATGGATCCGTTCGTATTTGTGTTGCCGCTTTTGTTGCTTGCGGGAAAAGAATATTCGATAGAAAAAAACGGTAAAAATAAACTCCGCGCCGACGGTGCGGAGCAAGTCGGAGAAACGGCGTGAAGTATCTTATATTTACGGCAACCGCGGGGAACGGACACAATTCCGCCGCGCGGCGTATCGCCGAAAGATTGCGAGAACGGAATAACGACGCGGAAGTGAAAGTCGTAGACGCGTTCAAGGCGTACGCGGGTAAGTTTAACGAATGGTTAATCAACGACGCGTATAAATTCGTATGCGACAGAGCGGTCGTGCCGTATAATTTGTTCTTTAAGATCAGAGAAAAAATAGATTACCGCGCGAATAACCGTAACGGTGCTGTGATGCAGGGCTACTCGGTTATGGCGGGAATGCTTAACGACGTGCGAGAATTTAAGCCCGACGTTATCTTTTCGACTTACGAATTTTGTTCCGTCGCGCTATCTAATCTCAGAAGAGTTTACGATGTTCCGGCGAAGATTTTCTCGGTTACGTTGGATTACGGCGTGTCTCCGTATTGGGAACGTTGTTCGTACGGGCTCGACGGCTTGTTTTTGACGAGCGGGGATATGGCGGATTCATTCGTTAAAAAGGGTTTTGACGCCGAACGACTCGTTGTAACGGGCATACCCGTGGCGAAGGATTTCGCGCACGACAGATGTAAAATACAAAATCGCGAGGCGTCGGGAATCGATAAAGACAAGTTTACCGTTCTCGTGGCGAAAGCGAGTTTTTTCCCCGTAAGCGACGGGGAAATCGCGCGGCAGATCGCTAAGTTTGACGACGTGCAGACGGTAATAATAAACGGCGACGAGAAAAAACGCGCAAGAATGCAGAGGGCGTTAAACCGCTCGAGGTGTAAAAACACCGTCAATCTCGGTTACGCGAGCGATATGGCGACGTATTTTGCGGCGGCGGATATCGTCGTGTGCAAGGGTGGCGGTTTGACGGTTACCGAAACGGTGAACGCGGGACTGCCCGCGCTTATAGTCAAGGGATTGCCTCAACAAGAAAGGTATAATAAAGACGCGCTCGTTAAGGCCGGTTGCGCGGAAGAGATATCGGGTAAAGATTTGGCTCGCGCCGTCAACGCGTTGAAAAGCGACGAAGATAAACTCGTTAAAATGTCTGAAGCAACGGCGAAATTGCGTCGTGCGGACTCCATCGACGTTATTTGCGATAATCTCGAAAGGGGCGGGGTTGCAGATTATTCTTCCGTCGATTTTTCCGACGACGATAAAACCGTCGTGAAGAAAGTGAAAAAAGCGGTCAGAGCCGCTATTAAAGAACATAAGAAAGATAAAGCCGTCGAATAGCGGTGAAAAAAATAACCAGCGCGGGGCGCGGCGATTTTCGCCGCGCCCCGCGCGATATTTTAAACTTTTACGTTTTTAGTTTGTTCTTGCGTTTTTTATCTATCGCGGTAAAAACGAAACCTATTATTATATATACGTAGAAACTGAAAAACCTCCAAACGAGCATCGCGGGGAACGCGAGACCTCCGTACGCGCTCGAAGCGGAAATTCCGAGTCCCGTGTCGAACAAGAGATAAAAGGATAAATCCGCCGCGCCCGAATTACCGGGGGTAGGAATAAAGGATATGGCGGAGTAAAGTATAAAGCACAGTTGCACTACTTGAAGCCATTCCATAATTCCGTTTTGCGCGTTCCAATTAAAGCCGAAAAATTTAAGCGTGAAATACGCGATGGAACAGTTTGCGAGTTGTTCCGCAAAACTGAGCAACGTTTCCGCGGTAAATAATACGGGCATTTTCGATAATCGCTTTAAGCAGTTCGCGTTGGATACGATACCGTTTACGGTTTTTTGCCGAGATTCTTCGGGCGACTTGACTATTTTCAGTTTGCCGCCGAGGAAAAATACGAAGTCGACGATTTTCGAACATATTCTCGGGTTAAATGAAAACAGGATAGTGAAAAAAGGTACGGAAGCTGCAAGACATAGTCCGAATAACGCCACCGCGGAAATAACCGTCGGAATAGCCGACATCATACCGTCGGGAATTTTAAGCGTATTGCTCACGAGCATAATAATCGAAGCCGCACCGCATACCACGAACGCTATCTGATGAAGAATAAACGTCGAGAGCGTTGCGGACGTCGCTTCGCTGCCCGTAAATCCGTGCTTTGATAAATAGTATATCTCGAACGGTTGTCCGCCCATGGCGAAGGGCGTGGCGTAGTTATAGTAAAGACCTAAAAGTCCCGTCGCCATACATACGCCGAAATCGTATTTGCCGCGTATTTTTTTGGATATGACGGAGAGTTTAATTCCCTTAAATAAATAGCATAAAAACACGGAAAAGACGGTTAAGAATATAAAATACCATCTGTTCGAAAAAATTTCCGCGAGATATTCTTTCGGCGGAAGTTTCTTTTCGCTCGAGAAAAAGTCTTTATACGCAGTCCAGCATAAAACGCCTAAGACGAGTACGAAGAATAAAACGGTCAAGAGTCTTTTGAAAAACTTTTGTCTTTTCGTAACCGCTTCGCGTTCGTCGATGCCGAACACTTTGTTCATAACGATTTGTTTTCCGACGCTTTCCGCGTTTTCTTCGGATACCGTGGTATAGGGCGATTGGTTTACGTCCGTTTCCACGCGACGTTCGTATTCTTCGTGCGTTATCTCGCGAAGAACGGGTTCTTTCGTCTCGTTATCGACGTCGATAACGGTAAAGGACAAGGGTTTATTCGTTTTCTTTTTCATAAAACAAACGCCGTCCGTTAATTAACGATGTTCACGGATATTTTAGCCGTTTCTTCGGGGGATATTTTTACGGTAACGGGGTAAGTTCCCGCCGTTTTTATATTGGGTTGCAAGATAATCTTCTTTTTGTCGATGACGTAACCCTCTTCGGCAAGTTTATCCGCTATTTCTTTATTGGTAACGCTTCCGAAGAATTTTCCCGAAGCACCGCTTTTTACTTGTACCGTAACGGTGATGCCGTTGATTTTTTCTTTAAGTTCTTTGTTCGCTTTAAGTTCTTCCGCGCGATGGAACGCCGCCGCGGCTTTCTGCGCTTTGTTTACGTTTAACGCCGCCGCGTCCGCGGGTTTCGCGTAACCGTTTTTAATGAGGTAATTGTTCGCGTATCCGTCTTTTGCTTCGATGATATCTCCCGCTTTTCCGGAACCTTTCACGTCCTTGATTAAAACTACTTTCATTATATATACTCCTTAAACGACGCGAGTGCGTCGGTAATTGTCTTATTCATTAGAATATTTTACCCCGAAAAGCGGGTAAATGTCAACAAATATGAGGTATAGTTTTTGCGGAAGCGGTTAAAATATAAGCGTTAAGCGCGTTTTTTTCGGGTAAGAGGGGAAATTTTCTCCGAAATTCGGCGGAACGCGGTTATACTGCGAATAAGGAGGTGGCTTTATGAACAGAAACGGAGCGGTGAGATGCGACGTGAAAAATTGCAAACACAACGAAAGCGGTTGCAATTGTTCGCTCGATTGCATAAGCGTTACTTGCGGTTGCGGCGAAAACCGTACGTGTTGCGGCGACTTTTCCGAGAGAGAATAGTCGAAAGGTAAAAGAGAAGGTTGCCTCGTGAAAAGCAACCTTCTTTTTTCATATATTATCCCGGAAATTTTCCTTAATCGTCCGACCGACGATTTTATGTCTGATTGATTACATATTATATTTTACACTTTTTTGTGAAAATGTCAAGGGAAAATGAAAAAAAATCTCAAAAAAATGTAAAAATTTTCAAACGGTTAGGAAAAATATCGCGGAAAAGCCGCTATAAACCCGCTTAACCGCCGCGCTCGTCGGGGTTTTGCTTGACAAAAACGCGGATATTATATATAATAATAAAAAAACGTTATATAGGCGATATTTGCGTAATATCCCGAAGGAGCGAATTATGGCAGACGAAGTAATACTTACCAAAGAAGGTAAAGAAGAATTAGAGAAACGGTTAGAATATTTAAAACTCGAAAAGAGAGCGGAAATAACCGAAAGAATTAAGACGGCGAGAGAATTCGGCGACTTGTCCGAGAACGCGGAATACGACGCGGCTAAAAACGAGCAAGCGATGATCGAGGGCGAAATTCTCGAAATTGAAGAAAAATTAAAACACGCCGTTATAATAAGCGATTCCGCCGTTAAAAAAGGTTTGGTCTCGCTCGGAAGCAAGGTTGATTTTATCGACGCCGATACGGGCGACGAATACACTTACGAAATAGTCGGTACGACGGAAGCGGACGTTGAAGCGGGCAGAATATCCAACGAATCTCCCATCGGAAACGCGTTGTTGTCGCATAAGGCGGGCGATTCCGTGAGAGTTGCCGTTCCGGCGGGATATATGAACGTAACCGTAAAGAAAGTATATTAAAACGGAGACATCGGAGAATAATATGGAAGAAAACAACGTAACCGCCGCGGAAACGCAGGCGGAATTAAACGAAATACTTAGAGTAAGGAGAGAAAAACTCGCCGCGTTAAAAGCCGCGGGGAAAGATCCTTACGAGAAAGTTAAATACGAAAGAACGGCTTTGTCCGCGGATATTAAAGCCGATTACGACAAATTCGAAAATCAAACGGTCGGCGTTGCCGGTCGTCTTATAAGCAAAAGGGTAATGGGTAAGGCGTCTTTCGCCGTTATCTTAGACGGAAAAGGCACTATCCAGTCTTATTTATCCGTCAACGAACTCGGCGACGATTACGCCGCGTTTAAAGATTACGACATCGGCGACATTATCGGTATTACGGGCTTCGTTTTTAAGACGCGTACGGGCGAAATATCCGTGCACGCTCAGCAAGTCGAACTCTTGTCGAAGTCTTTATTGCCGCTTCCCGAAAAATACCACGGACTTAAAGACGAGGACACGAGATATCGTCAGAGAGAAGTCGATTTAATCGCTAATCCGGACGTAAAAAAGACTTTCGTCGCGAGATCTAAAATATTAAGCGAGATAAGAAATTATCTCAACGGCATAGGTTATCTCGAAGTAGATACGCCCGTATTGCAACCCTTGGAAATAGGTTCGGCGGCGAGACCGTTCAAGACGCATCACAACGCGCTCGATATGGATATGTATCTTCGCATAGAAACGGAACTTTACTTGAAACGCTTAATCGTCGGCGGGTTCGACCGTGTGTACGAAGTCGGCAGAATTTTCCGTAACGAGGGTATGGACCGTTCGCATAACCCCGAATTTACCACCGTCGAAATGTATCAAGCGTATAGCGATTACTTCGAAATGATGGACTTAATCGAGGATATGTATAAAACCGTAACGATAAACGTATGCGGTACGGATAAAATAACCTATCAAGGCGTTGAAATAGATATTGGCAAGCGTTGGGAGCGTTTGACTATGAAAGAAGCGGTAAAAAAATACTGCGGAGCGGATTACGACGAATGGGAGTCTGACGAAGCGGCGAGAGCCGTCGCGAAAAAACTCGGCGTAGAACCCGAGGAGGGCGACGAGGCGACTAAAGGACACGTTCTTATCGCGTTGTTTGAAGCGTTCGTCGAGGACAAACTCATTCAACCTACCGTAATATACGATTACCCCGTTGAAAATTCTCCGCTCGCGAAGAGAAAACCCGACGAACCCGCGTTCACGCAGCGTTTCGAGTATTTTATCTATGCGAGAGAAATGGGCAACGCGTTCTCGGAACTTAACGATCCCATAGACCAGAGAGAGCGTTTCGTAAAACAGGTTGCCGAAAAACGCGCGCGCGGAGGCAACGACGCGAAGGTGGACGAAGATTTCGTAACCGCTTTAGAATACGGACTTCCCCCGACGGGCGGGCTCGGCTTCGGCGTGGACAGACTCGTTATGCTATTAACGGATAGCGCGTCCATTAGAGACGTTATACTGTTCCCGACGATGAAACCCGTAAAATAAAATTATCGACGGTAAGGGTATGGATAATAAATTAACAAAAAAAAGATTGTCGGATTTTCTCGCTTACGAGTGGATTTTGATGATTATAGCGGCGATCGGCGCGATTATCGTTTGGGAACTCGTGTACACGACTTCCGCGATACGTCTTACGACGGGGCAGAGTTTTAAGTTTTATTTTGACGAGAACGTTGCTTCCGTCGGCGACGGAACTTTTTACGCTACGTTAGTAGACGACGGCGCGTTCAGTTACGACGTAAAGGAACTAACGAGCGAGTCGCTCACTTCCGAATACAACGTTTTAAGCACGAGATTATCCGTGTACGAAGGCGACGTGATTTTTACCGACTGTACGCAAGCGGAAGAAGGTTCAACCGTTCGCGCGAAAACTCTCGTCGATTCTTACGGCTATAATTACGAAAGACTTTTATCCGACGCGAAAGCGTATTTATCGGGTTTTTATACCGACGGCAATCTCGACGAAACGAAAATTCAAGCGCATTTTAACGAACGCGCGGGAAAACGCGTGTATAAAAATTCGTTAAAAGCGGGAGAAATATCCGTTCAAGACGAGATAGACAGAATAAAAAAACTCGAAAAGGACGTTGCGGATTTTGAAAGAATTCTCTCGTCCGACGTTGAAAACTTGTTTTTCCGTTACACCAAGTACGAACAGTCCTTAGAAACAGAGGAAGAAAAGTCTAAACAAATCTACGCGGATCTCGTTGCGAAAGAAAAAGAGCAAGGCAGAGAAAACGCCGTGTACGGCTTAAACCTCGGCGCGCTTAAAAACGGCAAAACCGACGTTACGGAATACGTCAAACTAGCCGGAACACCTTCCGCCGACGGCGTAACGCTTCTCGTTTTCGATTTTAAGTCCGAACAAGAAGATTTACAGTACGAAGCGATAGGGTTTATTAATTGTATAGTCCGTAACTGCAGCAATATTCTTTCGTAAAGTGCATAGCGGCGCGTCTTGTCGCTACGTTCTCGTCGCGCGCTCGGTTACGTACTAAAATGTACGCGTCCTTCGCGCTTGCAAGACAGTTGCGCCAATCCGCAACCGTTCTGCACTTTACGAGGCAGAGGATAGCGGCGCGTCTTGCCGCTACGTTCTCGTCGCGCGCTCGGTTACGTACTAAAATGTACGCGCCCTTCGCGCTTGCAAGACAGTTGCGCCAATCCGCAACCGTTCTGCACTTTACGAG
>CAZNWP010000026.1:12694-15947 GCA_964576995.1 uncultured Christensenella sp.
GCAGAGGATAGCGGCGCGTCTTGTCGCTACGTTTTTGACTCGCGCTCGGAAAAGATAGACTACGTATGCGCACGCGTTATTATAAAAGCATTTCGCAAACGACGTATGAGCAACCGTGCATATCGGTTATAAGATAGAAAAAGAGTAATAATATGAAAGGTAAATTTATAACGTTCGAAGGCTGTGAGGGCGTAGGTAAATCTCGCCAAACGGAACTTCTTAAAAATTATCTCGACGAACTCGGCGTGAAGTATTATTTCACTCGCGAACCGGGCGGGACGGATATTTCCGAAAAAATAAGGAACATAATTCTCGATAAAAACAACGCCGCGATGTCTGACGAGTGTGAAGCGTTGCTTTACGCCGCTGCTCGCGCGCAACTGATAAAGCAAGAGATCGTTCCGAGATTGAACGCGGGCGAACTCGTTATTTGCGACAGATATATAGATTCTTCCGTCGCGTATCAAGGTTACGCGCGCGGACTCGGCGAGGCGTTCGTTAAGAGTATAAACGCTTACGCCGTAAATAATTGTATGCCGGATTATACGGTGTTCTTAAATCTTACGCCCGATTTGGCGTTTAAGCGTAAGGGCGGCGTAGACGGCAACGACAGACTCGAATTGTCGGGTATGAGTTTTCATGAAGCGGTGTACGACGGATATCTTTCCGCCGTCGCCGAAAATCCCGAACGCTTTATCGTTATAGACGCGTCGGGAACGAGAGAACAAACGCACGCAAAAATAATAGCGGCGTTAAAAGAAAAGGGTGTGTTTTAAGATGGACGTGCTTTCGCTTCTTAAAAACACCGGCGCATATAAAGCGGTGAAAAACGATAAAGATAGCGGAACGCTTTCTCACGCGTATCTCGTTTTGTGCTCGGACGGCGAATATCTTACGGAATACTTAAAGTGTTTCGTTAAACTTCTCGCGTGCGAGGAAAAAGAGCCTTGCGGCGAATGTCGCGCGTGCCGTTTAATTTCGGAAAAACGCTATCCCGACGCGACGTTTTATCCAGCGGACGGCAAATCCGTGTCCGTGGCGGACGTAAACGACTTAATAGAAAAGAGTTACTTAAAACCCGTCGAGGGCGATAAAAAGATATTTGCGATAGCGGACGGCGACACGATGACTGCTTCGGCGCAAAACAAACTATTAAAAACGCTCGAAGAACCGCCGGCGGGTACTTATATAATAATCGCGGCAAAGAGCGAATTTCCCATACTTTCGACGGTGAAGTCGCGGGTTAAAAAACTTGAGATACCCGCGTTTTCGGACGAAACGTTGTTTGAAGTTTTGCGTAAAGATTTTCCCGACGAAGCGCGGCTTAAAAACGCCGTATCGTGCGGCGACGGTACGGTCGGAACGGTGAAAGATTTATATTCCGACGACGGACTCGTTCTCGCGGAACGGTTCGCCGAAGATATGATTAACGGTATGCAATCGAGCAAAGACGTTCTCGATTACTCGCTTAAAATCGACGAGTTGATTTCGGAAACGGTAAAAGATTACCGCGCGAAACGCGGCGACGAATTACCCAAAGAAGCGCGCAAAACCGCCGACTCCGCGAAGCGTTATCTCACGCCCGCGATAACCGAAAAGGTTTACTCTGTGATAGAGTCGTATTTTAGAGATATGCTCTGTTATTTTCAGGGCGAAGAAGAACTTGTGTTCAACAAAACTCGCCTTAACGCGGTTAAAAACGCCAAAGGTTACAACGCGGCGAGCGTGGTGTACGCGATGGATAAAATCAACGAAGCGCGCAAAAGAAAGTTTTTCAACGGCGGCGGCAATATGTTAAACGAATGGCTGCTGTTTTCTATATTGGAGGGCAAACATAAATGGCAAAGGTAGTAGGCGTAAAATTCAAAAACACGGTAAAGACGTATTATTTTTCGCCCGCAAACGAGAACGATACGTATCTCGACGGCGATTACGTAATAGTCGAAACGGCGAAGGGCGTGGAATACGGTACCGTCGTTTTCGGCTTGAAAGACGTGTCGGAAACGGAAATAACGCACCCGCTTAAACCGATTATCAGAAAAGCCGACGAAAAGGATATTAAAAGCATACGCGAGCAGACGGAAAGAATACCCGAAGCAATGGACTACGCAAGCGAAAAAATTCGCGAAGCGGAACTCGATATGAAACTTATCGGTGCGGAATTTGCGTTCGACGGAAGCAAACTCACGTACTTTTTCTCCGCGGAAAAGCGCGTCGACTTCCGCGAACTCGTTAAAACGCTCGCGGGGCATTTCCATACGAGAATAGAACTCCGTCAAGTGGGAATCAGAGACGAAACGAAGTTGCTCGGCGGAATTTCTCCGTGCGGAAGAGAATGTTGTTGCGCGAGTTTCTTAAACGATTTCGGCAAAGTGTCCATCAAGATGGCTAAAAACCAAGGTATGCACCTCAATCCCGCCAAAATTTCGGGGCTATGCGGCAGACTTATGTGTTGTTTAGAATTTGAAAACGATTATTACGCCGAGGTATACGGCAAAATGCCCAAAGTCGGCGGCACGGTGAAAACGCCCGAGGGCGAAGGCATAGTCGTTGCTAACGATATGCTTAAACTCGTAACAAAAGTTAAAATAAGCAAGGGCGACGGCGGCGAAGTGTATAAAGACTTCCCCGTCGACAGACTCGAATTTAAGCGCAAATCCGAAAACGTAAAAGCGGCGACGGACGATGAAATCGGCGTCGAAGAGCCTTGCAAACACGATTGCGCCAATTGCGAAAAACACGCCGCTCCGCAAGAAGGCGAGCCGGTAAAAAAGAATAAAAAACGCAAACGCCGCAAACATAAAAACAAAAACGGCGCAAACGTCGCAAACGGAGAAAAATCTTCCGAAGCGTAAGAAAGAATTAAAAAAGTATTATAAATCGTTTGGAAAAACGTATGCAGTATGATAGAATGTAATAAAAGCGGAACGGAATAATACCGCAACGTCTTAAAAAAACCGAAACGTCTTAAAAAACCGAAATTAAACGGGGTACCCCGTTTTTAAGCACTGAAAAGTGCTTAAAAACGCTGTTAGCGGATTTGGTTTAATCATAGTATCAAAAAATTGTTTTAACGCGCAATCGCGCGAGTAAAATAATAATATTTTTATTTAAGGAGAGGTTTTTTTTTATGAAAACTTTCAGACACATTACTGCATTGCTAATAGCGATGCTGGCAATTTCACTTTTTGCATTCGCATTTGCCGCTTGCAAAAACACACCCGACGATTCCGCGGAGCATACTTGCGAATAC
>CAZNWP010000027.1:0-15929 GCA_964576995.1 uncultured Christensenella sp.
TCTTGACGACGCAGAAAAATACAAAAACAGTGGTATTGTTTATAAAAATTATTGACAAAAAATTTATTTTTTGATATATTTAATAAAAAAAGGAAGAAAACTAATTATGGCAATCACGAAAAAACAGATGGAACTCGATAAAATGAAATGGGAAGAAAGCGAACGCGCGGGCAAAGACGCTTGCGGAACGTTCGAGTTTTGCGTTAAATGCGATAAGTCGTTGGAAAATCCGTGCGACAAAGCGTATACCGCGTACAATAAAAAACCCGTCGTAAAGAAAACCGCCGTCAAAAAAACTTCTGCGGCAAAGACCGTAAGCGCGGAAGCGGCGAAAAAGGCTAAACCCGCTAAATCTAAAAAGTAATAAAAACTCGGCGTGGGAAGGCAAATTCCGCGCTTTGTTTTTTGCGTAGAGAAAATCTCGCTTGCTATGTATCTTTCATTTTAGAGCGAACGTATAATGAATTTACAAACGTTAAATATCCGTTTAACATTTTTTTAATATTCGCGTGGTATAATATACGCGTAGATTAACGGGTATCACGGTGACATAAACTAACGAAAGGAGGCTCCCGATTATGAGAAACGAGAAAAAGAGAGTTAAAACCAAAACGGTTCGCACGAAACAAGAAAAATTGCAATTGGCTGCGTACGTTTTTACCGCGGTTAGTTTTATCGTGCCCATTATATATTTGATTTTCAAAATGATTTTCGGAACGGTGGGCGAAAACGAGGCGGGCTATCATTCGAACGCCGATTACACGCTTATGATAATTCAATGCGTGTTAGGATTGCTCGTATTAAACGTGCCGTCTTTGCTCGGAAAAAAGTTTAAGTTCGAAGTCCCTCCGTTTTTATACGTATACTACGTTTTCTTTTTGTACTGCTCTATTTTCCTCGGCGAGGTTACGAGTTTTTATTATAAGTTTAAGTGGTGGGACAGTTTTTTGCACTGCACGAGCAGTCTTATGGTAGGGTTTTTCGGGTTTATGGTAATAACCATATTAAACCGTAACGATAAAATACTGTTGAATTTATCTCCGTTTTTCGTTTGTCTTTTCGCGTTTTGTTTCGCGGTAATGATAGGCGCGTTGTGGGAGATATACGAGTTCACGTTCGACGGACTTTTAGGACTTAATATGCAGAAGCATACGAATGCTAACGGAGTGGAATTTGCGGGGCACGCCGCTCTCGCGGATACGATGAAAGATATAATCACCGACGCGGCGGGCGCGCTTATAGCGTCTATCATAGGTTACGTGGGATTAAAGAAAAATCCCAAATGGCTTATACCTAAAATAACCGAAGTCGAACCGAAAAAAGAAGCGGAAAAACTTCCGCTCGAAAACGCGGACGAGTTGACTCATTCGAGTACCGAAGAAGCCGCGGCAACGCTCGACGCCGCTGAAAACGCGTCGCAAAAAACGCTTGAATAATATCGTAAATATAATGCCTTTGCGGCGCGCCGAAAAATTTTCGGCGCGCCGCAAAAATATTCTCTAACCTTTTACGCACGCGCGGCATATAGTGAATATTATGCTTAATAAAGCGGTTATAAACACGCGTATAATACGCGAAAACGCGCTCGCCGTGAAAAGTATTCTGCCGAAAGGTACTCGGTTTTGCGCGGTGGTTAAAGCGGACGCTTACGGGCACGGCGCGGAGAAAGTCGCTTCCGCGTTATACGGCGTAGCCGACGCGTTCGCCGTCGCGCTCGCGGAAGAGGGAGCGGCGTTAAGACTGTCGGGGATAGATAAACCTATTCTCGTTTTAACTCGCGCTCTTCCCGTCGATTATAGTCTTGCGGCGCGGTATAATTTAACGCTTACCGCGACTTGTGTCGACGATATAGTCGAAATGCAACGTTATTTTTATCGTTGCGGGCAACGTCTCGTCGCGCATGTTAAGTACGATACGGGTATGCGCAGACAAGGTGTGTCTAACCTCGCGCAACTCGACCGCGCGCTCCTTTTAGCGTCTAAAAACGACGGCGTAAAAATCACGGGGGTTTACTCGCATTACGCGCAACCCGAAAAGGATTCGGATAGAAATAAGGCAACCGACGCTTTTTTGCTTGCAAATAATCTCGTTAAGGGGTATAATAATAAAGCGATAGGGCATATATCGGCGAGCGGCGGTACGCTAAAAGGCGAATTCTTCGATATGGTGCGAGTGGGGATATTGCTATACGGCTATAAACCTTTTCCCGCAAACGTAGACGTTCGCCCCGCAATGAAGATTTACGCGCCCGTCGTCGGAGAGAGAACGTTAAAAAAGGGCGAAAGCGCGCTGTACGGATTTTGTCCGTCCGAAAAGGACACGGGCTTTGCGCTCGCGAGGTACGGTTATGCGGACGGCTTACCGAGAGAAAACGTCGAAGGTTCGTTTAATAACCGTTGTATGGACGTTTCCGCTTACGACGGCATAAAACGCGGAGCGAAATACGTTTGCGTTATGGACGACGCCGACGTTCTCGCCGCGAAGTACGGCACGATAAGTTACGAAATCTTGACGAAAGCGGCGGTTCGCGCCGAAAGAATTTATACAGACAGATAACCTTTAAGGAGTAACGAATATGTGGTTTTATATTAAAAAAGCGTTGTTTCCGTTCGTCTATTTGTTTTTTATGGCGATAACGGCGTTCGGCATACTTTGCATTAAAAACCTGTTGTGGCTTAAAATAATGTTAAGCGTGCTAAACTTGGGACTGTACGCGTTTATCGTGTTCTCCGTGCTTTTTAAGGAGGGCGAAGAATCGGTAAAAGCCCAGCGCGACAACGACGTAGAACGTCGCGAAATGGTGAGAACGGGCGTCGTGAGACCGCTTAAACTTAAAGAAGAGTACAAACCGTGGAAAGGGTTTTTTATCGGTTTTCTCGTTTGCGTTCCGCTTCTCGCGTTAATGCTCGTTCATACGATAATTTACCTTGCGGGAGGAACGAGTACCGTATGCGGCGCGATAGGCGGGCTCGTGTACTTCGTCTTTTTCGTATTCTTTCAATTCGGATCGGAAGTCCTTAGCATGTCCGCGTATTACGGCTCGCTCGTCGCCGTTCCCGCAATGATCGCGATTTGCGGCGTAGCGTATTGCCTCGGCGCGAAAAAAGTTAAGTTACAATTAAAGAGAATAAACGACCGCCAACACCAGATTTACGGGGAATGATTTTTACGAAATTGACGATTGGGAGATATTTATGAGAATAGTCGGCGGCGAATATAAGGGCAGAAGTCTTGCGGGGTTCAAGGGGAACGACGTGAGACCGACGTCGGATCAGACGAGGGAAAGCCTCTTTAATATTTTACAGTTTAAAATTCACGGTAAGTCGTTTTTAGACCTTTTTTGCGGAACGGGAGCGGTGGGTATCGAAGCGAAGTCCCGCGGCGCGGAACGCGTGGTGTTAAACGACTCGTCGAGAGAGAGTCTTAAAATTGCGAAAGAGAATTTAAGCAAACTGAAAATCACGGATATAGAAGTAGTAAATTCCGACGCAATCGCGTATTTAAATACTACCGCTCAAAAGTTCGACTATATTTTTATAGACGCGCCTTACGCGGACGACGTAGGCGAAAGGTCTGTCGCGGCGGCGATAAACGCCTTAAACGACGACGGCGAAATTATTTACGAGAACGAAAAAAAGATAGAGCGCGTTCCCGACGGATTGACGCTTACCGACGAGAGAAAGTACGGACGGGCAAGGCTCGCGTTTTTCAAGAAATCGTAAAGGGCGGCTATTATGTGTACTCGAAAAAAAGAGAACTGCGTGTTCGCGGGGACTTTCGATCCCGTAACTAAGGGACACGAAAACGTGATAGATAAATGCTTGAAAACGTACGCTCGCGTTTTCGTGGTGATAGGCGAGAACGGCGATAAAACGCCCGCGTTTTCTTTGGCGGAAAGAAAAGAGATTTTAACTTGCGCGTTAAAAACTAAGCCGCACGTTACGGTTGCGGCTTATTCCGATTATAAAGACGACTACGCGGGATTTTTGAAAAGGAACGAAATAACCGCGTACGTTCGAGGAATACGTTCGCAAAAAGATATCGAATACGAAAACGCTTATCTTAAAATAAACGCAAAACTTTATCCTTTCGTAAAAACCGTTTATATAACGCCCGACGCGGAGTTCGCGAATATAAGTTCTTCGCTCGTTAGGGAAGCGTTAAGCAAGGGCGAGGACGTGTCCGCGTATTTGTCAGACGACGCGTACGCCGCGTTAAAACGTTTAACCGAAAAAAAGTAGGGACGTAATAAACCCGAATAAAAAACTTAAAATCGCGTGCGCCGTTTTTGCCAAGAAGAACGGCGCAAGTTTTATTTTAGCGGTTTTAAGGTACGCCGCCGATTGGGCGAGAACGCAACACCCGCCGAACCCGCTTAACGCCGCAGCGACGGGCAAAACCTTTACCGCGTTTTTCGCCGAGGACAATATTTTTAAACCGCCCGTACATTCTAAAAGCCCAGCGGCAATTCCGTTTTTAACGCTTTCGTCGTCGGTGAAAAGTCCGATAAACGCTGTTATCGGCTTTAACGCGTTAAAGTCAGTAAGTATCGCGGTGATTACCGAGAAAAGCGCGATAAGTCCGCCTACTACCAAAATAGAAATAACCGCCGAGTACACGCCGTTATATAAAACGTTGTCCGCGCGCTTGAATGTTAGCGTTTCCCTCGTCGGCGCGTCCTTGCGCTTATAGAACGAGAAAAATATACCCGTCGTTACGGCGGCGAGCAGATTGCTTATAAAAAGGCATACCCCGAATTTTCTGTCGTTAAAGGTGATGCTTCCCACGCTTGCTATTAAAAACATAGGCGACGGCGAAGAACAAAACGTCGAGGCTCGCACCGCTTCCGTTTCGCTTATAAGTCCGCTCTTTTTTAAGTCGGCAACAGTTTTCGCGCCGACGGGATAACCCGAAGTCGCGCTTAACGAAAACGCGTAACCCATAAGCCCGCTTGCGTTGAAAAGTTTTTCTGTGAGCGGCGAAAGTTTTTTAGCAAATTTACCCGTTACTGATAGCGAAGATAAAACGGTCGTTGCGAAAAAGTACGGGAATAGCGCTGGCAGAACGCAAGCCGCCCACAATTTAATTCCGTCGGTGATAGCGTACGCGTAACCCTTGCCGAAAGCGAGCGTTCCGATAAAGCAAAAGAGTAAAAAGGCTAGCGCGTATTCGGCAAAGTCGGACTTTTTGAAAAAAGATAATATTTTAATCATAATAATATCTTATTACCGCTTGCTTAAAAATACGCGATATGGTAAAATATTTTATATGGATTTATTTGACTTAGCAAACGAAAACAAAAAAACCGCCCCGCTTGCGGAGAGAATGCGCGCGAGAACGCTTTCGGAGTTTTTAGGACAGGAACATATCGTCTCCGAGTCCGGACTTTTGCGCCGCGCCATTAAACTCGACAGGCTCGGCAGTTGCATATTCTGGGGACCGCCGGGGTGCGGAAAAACTACCCTCGCTAACGTCATCGCAAATAATACCGACGGGAATTTTGTTAAACTAAACGCCGTTTCCGCGGGAGTCGCGGACGTGAAGCGGGTGGTTGACGAGGCGCGGACGAACGCAAAAATGTACGGCAAGAAAACCTACCTTTTGCTCGACGAGTGTCATCGTTTCAGTAAAACGCAAAGCGACAGTTTGTTGCCGTCTATAGAAAACGGCGACGTTATATTTATCGGTTCTACCACGGAAAATCCGTACGCCGCGATGACGCCCGCAATCGTGTCGCGTTGTCGCGTGTTCGAATTAAAAAGACTTTCCGAAGAAAATATCGTCGTTGCGCTTAAAAAGGCTATCTCGGATAAAGAACGCGGGCTCGGCGGTATGGAACTTACCGTGGACGACGACGCGATATCACATATAGCGAGAGTTGCCGCGGGGGATTTGCGAGTGGCGTACAACGCGTTAGAACTCGCCGCGCTCACCACTCCGCCGAATAACGAAGGTCGTATCAGAGTAACGCTTAAAGACGCGGAAGAGAGTATTCAACAAAAGGCGATGTCCTTCGACGAACAAATGTATTACGATATGCTTTCGGCTTTTTGTAAAAGTTTAAGAGGTTCCGACGCGAACGCCGCGCTTTATTATATGCAGAGATTGGTGCAAGGCGGTTGCGATCCGCTTCTTATAGCGAGGCGAACGATAGCCCATTCCGCGGAAGACGTAGGCATTGCCGACCCGATGGCGATGGTGGTTGCTACTAACGCGTATCTCGCGGTGGAGAGAATGGGTATTCCCGAGGGGTTGTTGCCCTTATCCGAGGCAATAATTTACGTGTGCGAAGCGGAAAAATCCAATTCCGTCGCCGTAGCAATGTTCGCCGCGGAGGACGACGCGAAAAACGTTAAAGACGACAACGTTCCGCCTTGGGTTAAAAACGCCGTTTACGGAAGTAAAGACGATAAAGAGATGGCGGCTCGCTATAAATATCCGCACGACTACGGCGGGTATTGCGAGCAACAGTATTTGCCGGATTCTCTTAAAGACAAAGTGTACTACGTCCCGAACGACCGCGGGTACGAAAAAACTATAAAAGAAATAAGAAAAAGAAAGGGGAAAACTAAATAATGCAATCCCTTAAAGAATTATTTAAAATAGGCGTAGGACCGTCAAGTTCGCATACGATAGGGCCGGAAAGGATAGCGAAGTTTGTTAAAGAAAAGTACGGCAACGACGCCGAATACAAGGTGATTTTGTACGGAAGTCTTGCTCTTACGGGTAAAGGGCACGGAACGGACGCCGTTATAAAAAAAGTGCTCGGCAATGATACGGAGATAATTTTCGATACCGAAAGCAAAGACTTACCGCACCCGAATACGCTTGATATAAAGGTGTTTAGAGGCGGAAAAGAGGTGAAAACCGTGCGCGCCGCGAGCGTAGGCGGCGGAAGCGTTAGAATAGACGGCGAAAAATTCGCTCGACCGAAAGACGTTTATTCGCTTAATACTTTTGGCGAGATAAAAGAGTACGTAAACGCAAAGGGGATAAGACTTTACGACTACGCGTATAGCGTAGAGCCCGACTTAAAATCGTACCTTTTAGAAATATGGCGAGTGATGAAGGACTGCGTAGAACGCGGGTTATCCAAAGGCGGCGTGTTGCCGGGCGGACTTAACGTTGATAAAAAGGCAAAGTATATTTACCGCAGCGACGATATTTTCGTAAGGGATTCGTTACTTAGAAACAAACTGACTTGCGCTTACGCGCTTGCCGTCGCCGAAGAAAACGCGGATAACGGCGTTATAGTTACCGCGCCGACGTGCGGAGCGGCGGGCGTATTGCCGGCAGTGCTTTATTACGCGTATAAAAACGAACACGTACAAGAAAGTGTGATAATAAACGCGCTCGCAACCGCGGGGATAGTCGGCAACGTCGTAAAAACCAACGCGTCGATAAGCGGTGCGGAGTGCGGTTGTCAAGCCGAAATAGGTACGGCTTGTTCTATGGCTGCGGCGGCGATTGCCGAAGTGTTTAATTTGACAGTAGACCAAATAGAGTGTGCCGCCGAAGCGGCAATGGAGCATAACTTGGGTTTGACTTGCGATCCCGTGTGCGGCTTAGTTCAAGTTCCGTGCATAGAACGCAACGCAATGGCGGCGATGCGCGCTTTCGACTCTTTTTGCATAGCGTATTATCTCGCGCCGATGCGCAAAATTTCTTTCGACGTTATAGTTAAAACTATGTACGAAACGGGAAAAGACTTAAACAAAAAATATTTAGAAACCGCTCGCGGCGGAATCGCAAAAAATTATACGATAAAAAAGGACTGAAAATATGGATTATTCACAAAAACTTTCACAAGAATTTAAACTACGCGCGGATCATTCCGCCAACATAATCGCGCTTATCGACGACGGCAACACGATACCGTTTATCGCGCGATACAGAAAAGAAATGACGGGTTCTTGCGACGATCAAGTGCTTCGCGATTTTTCGGACAGACTGAAATATCTTCGCAACCTCGACAAGAGAAAACAAGAAGTTGCGGACTCCATCACGGAACAAGGCAAAATGACGGACGAAATAACGCTCGCTCTCGCCGCCGCGGAAACGATGACGGAAGTAGAGGATGTGTACCGCCCGTATAAACAAAAGAGAAAAACGCGCGCGTCCGTCGCCGCCGAAAAGGGGTTGACGCCGCTTGCGGAATTTATTCTCGCGCAGGATAATTCCGCCGACTTAATCGCGGAAGCGCAAAAGTATATAAACGAAGAAAAGGGCGTCGAAAACGCGGAACAAGCGATAAAAGGCGCGTCGGATATAATAGCCGAAAGAGTGTCTGACGACGCGGAACTTCGCAAGACGTTGCGTAAAAAGATAGCCGAAACGGGCGATATTGCATGTAAACTGTTAGAAAACGAAAACGCTAAAACCTACGATATGTACGCGGAGTATACGGAGAAAATCTCTAAAATTCCGTCGCACAGAATACTCGCCGTAAACCGCGGCGAAAAAGAGGAATGTCTTAAAGTATCCATCGCGGTGGACGACGAAGCGTTCGTCGAAGCGATACGTTCTATATACGTTAAAGGCGACGGCGAATGTTCTAAGATAGTTGCGGACGCTTGCGCCGACGCGTATTCGCGTCTTATATTCCCGTCGGTAGAGAGAGAAGTGAGAAACGAACTCACCGAAAAAGCCGACGAGCAAGCGATAAAAATGTTCGACGTAAACCTCCGTCCTCTTTTATTGCAACCGCCGCTTAAAGGCAAAGTTATTTTGGGCTTAGACCCCGCTTATAGAACGGGTTGCAAAATCGCGGTTATAGACGCCGCGGGCAACGTTTTAGATACGACGGTTATCTATCCCACACCCCCGCAAAACAAAATCGAAGAAGCGGAAGTTAAAATTCTCGCGCTAATAAAGAAATATAACGTAGACGTTATCTCGATAGGTAACGGGACGGCGAGCAAAGAGAGTGAAATATTCGTGGCGAATCTCATTAAAAAATGCGAACGCCCCGTGTCTTACGCCGTCGTAAACGAAGCGGGCGCGTCGGTGTATAGCGCGTCCAAACTCGGCGCGGAAGAATTTCCCGACTTCGACGTTACGCAAAGATCCGCCGTGTCGATTGCGAGACGGTTGCAAGATCCGCTCGCGGAACTCATTAAAATAGACGTTAAATCCATCGGCGTAGGGCAATATCAGCACGATATGCCCGAGGCGAGGTTAGAAGAGGTTTTGGGCGGCGTAGTCGAAGATTGCGTTAACTCCGTCGGCGTCGACCTCAACACCGCTTCGCAAAGTCTTTTATCATACGTGGCGGGCTTAAACAGCGGAATAGCAAAGAGCATCGTCGAATACCGTAAAACCAAGGCTTTCGATACGCGCGACGAACTTTTAAAGGTTAAAAAACTCGGCGCGAAAGCGTTCGAACAATGCGCGGGCTTCTTGCGCATAATCGGCGGCTCGGTTTTAGATAACACCGCCGTTCATCCCGAAGATTACGAAGCCGTCGAAACGCTTCTTAAAGAAACGGGCTATACGCTTACCGACGTTGAAAAGGGTAATATAGGCGATTTGAAAGCGAAAATCGAAAAAATCGGTTGGACGAAAGTTGCCGCCGACTGCAAGATAGGCGAACCTACGCTTCGCGACATAGTAGACGAATTGTTAAAACCCGGTAGAGACATAAGAGACACGCTCCCGAAACCCGTTCTCCGCAGCGACCTTATGAGTCTTTCCGACTTGAAAGAGGGTATGGAACTTACGGGAACGGTAAGAAACGTAATCGACTTCGGCGTGTTCGTCGATATCGGCGTTCATCAAGACGGGTTAGTGCATATCTCGCAAATTTCCGATAACTATATAAAACACCCGTCCGACGTGTTAAAGGTAGGCGATACCGTTAAAGTTAAAGTCTTGGGCGTAGACGAAGCGAAAAAGAAAATATCGCTCACGCTAAAAACGTCAGACGCTCCGCACGGTGTTGCGACGGGTAATCAAAAGACGGACAGAGAAAGAAAGGCGGGCAGACGCGACGCGGAAAAACGCAGAGAGAATAAAAATTCAAAACCGCAATCGCAAGAAGATTTGCTTAAAGAATTGTACAAAAAATTCGGCAGATAAATAGAACCGCGCGTAAATTTGTTTAAGGCGAGGCGGAAAACTGTTAAAACCTCGCCAGACGGCGGGGTTTACGATTTATGTAAAACGCGTAAAAAAAGATACTATTTATTTTGTTGATTAAATAGCCTTTTACGCGGAGTTATGATACAATATAAATATCGATATTAATTATACTGCCTATTGTGGCTATAAGGAGTTTTTATGCAAAAATACGAACTTAAAAAAGGGACGAGAAAGGTTGAGGGCGATCTTTGTCATACTATTTTGGCAAAGGAAATGAAACACTCTTTGGGTTTTGACGAAGCGACGTATTCTCCGGAATATAAAAAACGCTTAAAAGAAAAACTCTCCGAACTTCTCGGAATGGACGCGATCGCGGCTAACGCGTGCCCGCTCGATCCGATGATTGAGAGCGAAGAAATAGTCGACGGTTATAAACGTATTCGCTTTACTTTCGAGAGCGAACGCGGCGCGGTCGTTCCGTGCTATTTGCTCGTTCCCGATACGGGTAAAGAAAAATATCCCGTCGCGATAATTCTTCAAGGTCACTCGTCGGGCTTCCATAATTCGATAGGCGTTCCGAAAAACGATAGCGATAAAGTATATATCGAAACGCGCGGAGACTTCGGCGTTCAAGCGGTTAAAAACGGTTACGCGGCTTTATGTATAGAACAACGCGCTATGGGGGAAAGAACGACTACCCGCCATACGTTCGGCGCGGTTATGTGCACGTATCCTACGTTGACGGGTTTTATGCTCGGCAGAACCACGCTCGGCGAAAGAATATGGGATATTCAAAGAGCGATAGATATTTTACCGTCTTTCGATATGCTCGACACGGATAAAATCTTAGTTACGGGCAATTCCGGCGGCGGAACGATGTCTTTTTACGCGGGTTGTATGGAGGAAAGAATTAAACTTTCCGCTCCGAGTTGTTCTTTCTGTTCTTACGAAACTTCGATACTCGATATATATCATTGTGCTTGCAACTATATTCCGAACGCATATAAATACTTTGAAATGCAAGACCTCGCCGCACTTATCGCACCGAGAAACTTCATCGTGTTTACGGGCGCAAATGATAAAATTTTCCCGCTTCACGGCGTGAAAAAAGCGTTTGAGACGGTTGAGAAGATTTACGAAAAAGAAAACGCCGCCGATAAATGCTCGCTCGTCGTTACCGAGCGCGACCATTATTGGTGCAAAGATATTACTTGGAAAACCATCAACGAAGAAACCGCCAAAATGGGCTGGTAAATATTAGATTAGGAGAATCGAGTATGAAATTAGTAGTATGCGGAGACGTATCGATAGTAGATAGCGCGGACTTGTTTGCAAGCGGAAACGCGGACGCGGCGTTTAACGACGTTGCGGACGTAATGCGTGCCGCCGACAGAACTATCGTTAACCTCGAAACCGCGGTTACCGATAAAGACACGAAAATTATAAAGTACGGACCTAACTTGAAGTCGCCGCTCGGAACGGGCGCAACGCTTAAAAAAGCGGGCGTTACCGATTGCGGGCTTTCTAATAACCATATATTCGACTACGGCAAGGCGGGACTTTACGATACGCTATCCGACTTAGAGAAGAGCGGACTTAATTATACCGGTATAGGCGAGAACGAAGCGGACTCCCGTAAAAATCTCGTTATAGAAAAAGACGGACTGAAAATAGCGGTAATCGCGGTGTGCGAGCACGAATATTCTTACGCGTTGCCCGACAGATGCGGCGCGAGACCGTACGATCCGTACGACACCAACGACGATATAGCGGAAGCAAAGAAAATCGCCGACTTCGTAGTCGTTACCTATCACGGCGGAAAGGAACAGTGCAGATATCCGTCGCCGAGACTTCTTAAAGCGTGCCGCTCTATGGTGAAGCACGGTGCGGACGTCGTATTGTGTCAACACAGTCATTGTGTCGGTTGCTACGAAGAATTTAACGGCGGACATATCTTGTACGGGCAAGGCAACTTCCACTTTATTAAGAAAGAGTTTTCGGTCGAGGACGGTTGGAACGACGGCTTACTCGTTCGTTTGAACTTTGAAAAGGGAAAACGCGCGGGGATAGAGTTTATTCCTTGCGTTGCGGACGGCTTGGGTATTCGCCTTGCCAACGCCGCGGAAAAAGAAGAAATCCTCGGCGGGTTTAACGCGAGAAGCGAAACGCTTAAAAACGGAACTTGGATAGACGGTTGGCGCGAGTTTGCTCTTTCCGAAAAAATGAAAAATTACGACGTATGCGTAACCGAAGACGCGAAGGAGCAGGTTTTCGCGCACAGAATAGATTGCGAAGCGCATTTGGATATCTTAAAAGAACGCTTTAAGACTTGGAATATTACCAACGAAAAAGACTGATACCGCCAAAAACCCCGCAACGGGTGTGGCGAAAAAAGACGAAAAACGTAAATTCTACCGACGGTAGAGTTTGCGTTTTTTATTCTACCGCGCGAGAAAACCGAGTATACCCGAAAACGGGCGGAGTAGATTGACGAAAGGGGAAAAAAAGAGTATAATAAGCGCGAACTTAAATGTTCGAAGGAGACGACTATGCTCGATTTTATTTTAAGCGCGGAAGCGGCGTCCGATATAACCGCCGAACAAGCGAAAGAAAAAAATATAAAAATAATGCCTATGCGATATTTTGTGGACGACGCGGAATATTCGACGGATAGCGGCGATTTTACCTTAAACGATTTGTATGCGAAAATGAAGGACGGGGCTAAAACCAGAACTTCGCAACCCAACGAATACGAAGCGGAAGAATATCTTAAATCTATCGCGAGCGAAGATAAAGAAGTGTTGCATGTCTCGTTTTCGGGCGGGCAAAGCGGCACCGCGCAAATAATGAAGAACGTCGCGGAAAGACTTAATAAAGATCGCAAGAATAAAATATACGTCGTAGATTCTTTATGTCAGTCTCTCGGCGTAACCGCGTTGCTTTATATGGTGGCGGACGCGGCGGAGAAAAACGGTTGGAACGCGGCGCAAGCGGCGGAATTCGTCGAGAAAGAAAAACTCGGCGTGTCGCATTGTTTCGTCGTCGACACGTTGACTTATCTCGCGCGCGGCGGAAGAATTTCGCAAAAGTCT
Organism: uncultured Christensenella sp.; assembly: GCA_964576995.1. GTDB lineage: Bacteria > Bacillota > Clostridia > Christensenellales > Borkfalkiaceae > UBA1259. The sequence continues at coordinate 13,173 of CAZNWP010000027.1, forward strand.
GCGGTTATAGGTAACCTTATAAACATTAAACCCGTTTTACACCTCGACGACGAAGGTAAAATCGTAATGATTCAAAAGGTGTTCGGGCGCAACAGATCGCTTAAAAACGTTATCACGCGTTTCAAAGAAAATTATAACGGCAAATTCGGAACGGTGTTTATCGTTCAATCGGATTGTAACGCGGAGGCGGAATACGTTCGCGACGAAATAAAGAAAATCGCGCCGCGAGTCGATATTATAATAAACCCGCTCGGCTCGGTTATAACCTGTCATAGCGGACCGGGAACGCTCGCCGTGTTCTTTACCGCGGATAGCAGAAAAGAAGTCTAAAAACTATGCGGCGGCGAACGATTAAAACCGTTCGCCGCAGTAAAATTTCGTCAATAATTAGTCGTTTGGGGGGTTATCAATTTTACGTTAGCCGCCCTTAATTTTTCCACGTACTCGGCGGGCGGAACGTTGTCGGTTACGAGGTAGTCTATCTCGTCGAACGCAAAGTCTACGCACATAAAAGTTTTATCGAATTTCGAAGAGTCGCAAAGCATCGCGAGTTTGTTGGAGTTCTTTTTCATTTGTCTCTTTAATTTAGATTGTTCTATATCCGCGTCGGTAAATCCCGCGGAAAGGTTTACGCCCGAACACGATACGAGGGTTATGTCCGCGTGTATGCGCGAAATGTAGTCGATAGTGTCCGTTCCCGTTATCGAATTGGAATGGTTTTGTATTCTGCCGCCCGCGAGGTATATTTTTATATCGTTCGTTTGCGAAAGCAAAAGCGCGTTTCTTATACCGATCGTCGTTACCGATAGAAATTTTAGGTTGTTTAAAAGCGGAATGGTGAAACCCGTGGTGGACGAGGAGTCGAGAAAAACCGAATCGCCGTTTTTAACGAGTTTATACGCGAGCGCGGCGATAGTTTTTTTAGCCGCGGTGTTTTCGTTTTCTCTTAACGCGAACGCCGACTCTTCCGCTCTCGACGAAAAAGACGTCGCCCCGCCGTGGGTTCGCCTTATAAGTCCCGACTTTTCCATAACGGAGAGATCTCTCCGTACCGTCGCGCCGGAAATGAAAAACTCTTGCGCGAGTTCTTCCACCGTAACCGACTTTTTCTTGTTAATATACTCTAAAATCTCGTCTTGTCTCTCCGTTGAAAACATAATTTGCCTTCTCCCATAACTTTTTACGGTAATCGTTGCTCACTTATGAGCAAACGTGATTATATTATAGCAAAAAAATGTTTATTTTGCAACTTTATTTTAGCGGTAGACAAAATAAATATAATATGTTATACTATTACAAAAGCATATAGTAGGAGGAGTCTTTTTAATGAAGACAAAAGCAGTCAGACTTTACGGCGTAAACGATTTAAGATTGGAAGAATTCGAACTTCCCGAAATCAAAGATGACGAAATACTCGCGAGAGTCGTTTCGGACAGTATATGTATGTCGTCTTTCAAGGCGGCGGAACAAGGGGCGGCACACAAGAGAGTGCCCAACGACGTTGCGGAAAATCCCGTAATCATCGGACACGAATTTTGCGGCGATATAATCAAGGTAGGCGCGAAATGGAAAGGCAAGTTTAAAGAGGGTGGCAAATTCGGTATTCAACCCGCCATCGACTATAAGCCCGTTATGAACGGACTCGGCGCACCGGGGTATTCTTATAAGTATATCGGCGGCGATTCGCAATACGTTATAATCCCTAACGAAGTTATGGAAAAAGATTGTCTTATTCCGTACGACGGAGAAAGTTATTTTAAGGCTTCGCTTGCCGAACCGATGTCGTGCATAATCGCGGGTTATCACGAAAACTTCCACAGTAAATACGAGAACCATTCTCACGAAATGGGAATTAAAGAGGGCGGCGCGGTTGCGATTCTCGCGGGCGTAGGACCTATGGGACTCGGTTGCGTGGATTACGGTATTCACGGCGACAGAAAGCCGTCGCTTATGGTGGTTACCGATATAGATCAAGCGAGACTCGACAGAGCGGCTTCGCTTTTAACCGTAGAAGAAGCGGCTAAAAACGGCGTTAAACTTATTTACGTAAACACTTCTTCGATAGAAGATCCCGTTGCGTATATGAAAGAACTTAACGGCGGCAAGGGCTTTGACGACGTGTTCGTGTACGCGCCCGTCGCGTCTTTGGTAGAACAAGGAGACGCGCTTTTAGGCGATTACGGTTGTCTTAACTTCTTTGCGGGACCCATGAATCCGCAGTTCTCCGCTAAATTCAATTTCTACGACGTTCACTACGCGTTCCACAGAATAACGGGTACGTCGGGCGGAAACAAGAGCGACTTAAGAGAAGCGTTGAAACTCGCGGGCGAGGGAAGAATTAACCCGTCGATAATGATTTCTCACGTCGGCGGACTCGACAGCGTAGTCGACACGACGCTCAATCTTCCCAACATAAAGGGCGCGAAGAAACTCGTTTACACGCATATCTCTATGCCTATGACCGCGATTGCGGACTTCGAAGAAAAGGGCAAGACGGATCCCTTCTTTAAAGACCTTGACGATATTTGCAAAAAGCATAACGGCATCTGGTCCGACGAAGCGGAAAAATATTTACTCGCCAACGCTAAGAAAATTTAACGTCGGGCGAATTTGCCGCGACGGAATACTCTCGCGGCAACTGATTTATAACGACGAAAAACAGAAAAACTATACAAGGAGATTTTAAATGGCAAATCCTGTTTTAATGCCCAAACAAGGCATTACGGTAGAGAGTTGTATTCTCACCAAATGGAACGT
>CAZNWP010000028.1:0-15520 GCA_964576995.1 uncultured Christensenella sp.
ACGGCGCGATGGACGCGGGCAACTTATTAAAGCCTATGCTCGCGCGCGGCGAACTGCATTGTATAGGCGCGACGACGTTGGACGAATATAGAAAATATATAGAAAAAGATCCCGCGTTAGAGCGTAGATTTCAACCCGTGCTTATAAACGAACCGACGGTAGAGGATACCGTATCTATATTACGCGGCTTAAAAGAGAGATACGAAGTCTTTCACGGCGTAAAAATAAGCGATACTGCGATTATCGCGGCGGCAACTTTGTCGGATAGATATATAACGGACAGGTTTTTGCCCGATAAAGCGATTGACTTAATCGACGAAGCGTGCGCAATGATAAGAACGGAAATAGATTCTATGCCGCAAGAAATGGACGAGATTAAACATAAAATAATTCAACTCGAAATAGAGCGTACTTCGCTTAAAAAAGAGACGGATAAACTGTCGTTGGAGCATTTAAGCGAGATTGATAAAGAACTTGCGGAATACCGCGACAAGTTTTCCGCATTGCAAGCGAAACTCGACAACGAGAAAAAGTCTATCGTTAAAGTTAGAGAAACCAAAGAAAAACTCGAAAAAGCCAAAGCGGAAATGGAACGCGCCGAACGCGAATACGACTTGAATAGAGCGGCGGAACTTAAATATTCCGTAATTCCGTCCTTACAAAAAGAACTCGCAGAAGAAGAAAGGAACGAAAACGTCAAAACGGAAAAAATAATTAAAAGCCGCATAACCGACGAAGAAATAGCGAAAATCGTTGCGAGAACCACGGGTATTCCCGTAACTAAACTCGTGGAAGGCGAAAGAGAAAAACTCGTCAGATTAGAAGATATTTTGCACGAACGCGTCGTCGGTCAAGACGAAGCGGTTAAACTTATATCCGAAGCGGTATTAAGATCTCGCGCAGGCATACAAGACCCCGATAAACCTATCGGCTCGTTTATGTTTTTAGGTCCTACGGGCGTAGGTAAAACCGAACTTGCCAAAACACTCGCGAGCGCGCTTTTCGACGACGAAAATAACATAATTCGCATAGATATGACGGAGTATATGGAAAAATTTAGCGTGTCGCGTTTAATAGGCGCGCCTCCCGGATACGTGGGCTTTGAAGACGGCGGGCAACTTACCGAAGCGGTAAGGAGAAAACCGTATTCGGTAGTCTTGTTCGACGAGATAGAAAAAGCGCATCCCGACGTTTTCAACGTGCTTTTGCAAGTTTTAGACGACGGAAGAATAACCGATTCGCAAGGTAGAACGGTAGACTTTAAAAACACGATAATTATTATGACTTCTAATATCGGCGCGCCGGCTCTTCTCGGAGGGATAAAGCCCGACGGAACGATAGACAAACGCGCGTTAGACGAAGTGAACGCGGAACTTAAAATCCGTTTTCGTCCCGAATTTTTAAATCGTCTAGACGAGATAATCACGTTTAAGCCGCTTACCGAAAGCGAAGTTAAAAAAATCGTTGACTTGCTCATTAAAAAGGTTGGCGAAAGACTTAAAGAAAAACGCTTGAAGTTGACGGTAACGGAAGACGCTAAAGATTTTATCGTTAAAAACGGTTACGACGTAAACTACGGCGCGAGACCGCTTAAACGGTATATCGATCACACGGTTGAAACGATGGTAGCGAAAGAAATAATCGTTAAAGATATCGCGCCCGATAGCGAAATCACGGTCGATTGCGACGGGGAGAAGTTGTTTATACGTTAATCTTCCCATTGTTAATAAAACCGTTATAATTTGTAGAATATTAGCATAAGGTGTATTATTCCGTAAAAAGGGGGATAGTACACCGTGTGCGAAGAAATACAAGAAAGAACGCTTAAAGAAGCGCGTTATATCGCCGAAACGGGCGCGACGGTACGAGCGACTGCGGAAAAATTCAGTTCGAGCAAATCTACCGTGCATAAAGACGTAACCGAACGGCTTTACTCGATTGACGGCGCGTTATATGAAGATGTTAAAAAAGCGTTGAAAATAAATCTCGCCGAACGCCATATACGCGGCGGTGAAGCCACTAAGAGAAAGTACGAAAAATTAAAGTCGAGATAAAACGCTTGACAAACGTTTTATAATAAGATACAATATATACGTAAAATACCTAAACTCAAAGGTTCGCCTAAGGGTAAAGGAGTGAATAAGTTTATTAAGGCGGCTTTATACCGTCTTGTAATTCACGTCGCGCCCTTTGCAAAAAGTAAAGGGCGTTTACTTTTATTAAAACGATTAAAATACTAATAGGAGATATTGTATGAAAAAATTCTTAGCGATTATTTTAACAATTATTTCGTGCTTTTGCACGCTTAACCTTACCGCTTGCGGTAAAGATGAAGGCGGTAAATTTACCTTTTACGCCCCCGATGGCGCACCCGCGCTTGCAATTTCTAAATTTATAAAGAATAAAGAAAACTTCGGCGAAGCGTACGAGTTCGAGTATAAAGTCGTTTCCGCAGGTAATATCGGTACGGCAATGACTAAAGATAAAGGCGATTTTATCGTTATGCCCGTAAATCTTGCAAGTAAACTTTACGCTTCGGGCACACTTGATAGCGGCAGCACATATAAAATGCTTTCGGTTGTAACGCACGGTAACCTTTATATAATGAGTAAAGGCGAAAAATCGTTAGATGGCTTGAAAGGCAAAGTCGTAGGCGTTATAGGACAAGGCAACGTCCCAGACTTAACTTTTAAGAGCGTGCTTAAAAAAGCGAATATAGAGTACGTAGCAAGCGATACCGCGCAAGACGGCAAAGTGGCGTTAAGATACTTTGACGACGCGTCGTCGCTTATGCCTATGCTAAAACAAGGCAAATTGACGATAGGTCTTTTGCCCGAACCCGCCGCGACCAAACTCACCAAAATGGCGAGCGATTATTCCGTCGGTATGGATTTGCAAGAACTTTACGACGCGGAAAATAAAGCGTATCCGCAAGCCGTTTTAATGGTAAAGTCGAGCGTTTTAGAGAAAAACCCCAAACTCGCTAAAAAAATCGAAGAAGCGTTCGGCGATATAAGTCATTGGCTTTTCGAAAATTACGAGCAAGCAGTAGAAGCGGTAAACGGCGCGCTTGCGGAAGGGATAACCCCGTCTCTTTCTAAAGACAATATTGACGACGAAGTTGTAAGAAAATGTAATATTAGTTGGCTGTCCGCAAAAGACGCTAAGCAAGAAGTTATAGGTTATATAAACGCTATAAGAGAAATAGAAGAAAAATCCGCAAACCCCGTTTCGGAAGATTTTTTCGCGATATAAAAATGAAAAATAAGAAAAAAAAGATAGAGAACATAATATATCCTTTGGCGACGGTTGCCGTTATAATTGCGTTATGGACGGTAGCCGCGCTCGCCGTGGATAGCGAATATATTTTGCCCGACGCGTTGCAAACGTTGCGTGCGGCGGCGTCTCTTTTTAAAAGCGCTGAGTTTTACGTGTCGCTTTGCGGAACGCTTTTGCGCGCGGTTATATCGTTTTTAATATCTTTTTCGATGGCGTTTGCGTTTGCGTTTTTTTCATATAAAAGCGAAACTCTTAAAAAGTCCGTTGCTCCGTTTATAAAAATAACGAGAGCCTTACCGACCGTGGCAATCGTTTTGCTGTTGCTTTTGTGGACTACTTCGAAAGTTGCGCCCGTTATCGTAACAATGCTCGTTGTTTTTCCTACGCTATATACCGATTTGAGTAACGTTTTCGGCGGTATTGACAAAGAACTGGTTGAGATGTGCAAGGCTTTTGCCGTACCAAAAAAACAAGTTTTAGTTAAAGTCGAAATACCTCAGGTTTTGTCTTCCGCGTTAAATTCCGCGGGAGCGGGGCTATCTCTTAATCTTAAACTAATGGTAGCGGCGGAAGTTATAGCGCAAACGGCGAACTCGCTCGGATATATATTAAACACTTCTAAAGTCTATTTTGAAATATCCACGATGCTCGCAACGGTAGTCGTAACCGTTTTGCTCGGTGCGATTATAGAAAGCGCGTTCGGCGCATTATCTAAAAAGGCGGGTAAGAATTTATGATAACGATAAAAAATCTCACTAAAAAATACGACGATAAAACCGTATACGATAATTTTAATCTCAATATAAAAAAAGGTAAAATCACCGCGATATTAGGTGAGAGCGGTTCGGGAAAAACGACGCTCTTAAATATTCTTGCTGGACTTACAGACTATGAAGGAATCGTCGAAGGGATTAAATTGCCCGTGGCTATGGTCTTTCAACGAGACAGACTCGTTAAAAATCTTACGGTAGAAGAAAATATTAAACTCGTAAATCCCGCCGCCGACGTTAAAACCGAATTAGAAAAAATCGGGCTCGGCGGTTGCGAAAAATCGTACCCCAAACAACTTTCCGCGGGTATGGCAAGAAGAGTGGCTATTTTGCGCGCGTTTGCATTTGAGTCGTGCGCCGTGCTTATGGACGAGCCTTTCGTTAATTTAGACGTTGCCCTTAAAGTTCATCTCGTCGAAGAGGTTAAAAAATCGTGTCGAGAAAAAAATAAAACCGCCGTCGTCGTTACTCACGATATAAAAGAGGCGGTTACTCTTGCCGATGAAATAATCGTTTTATCGCGCGGCGAAATAATTTATCGTACGGACGACGTTTCGGATACAACCGAAGAAGAACTGTTTTCGCTTATGAAATCTATGCCGATTAGTCGATAAAGACTATCTTATAATCTTTGTCGCATAGTGTAAAAATATCTTTTTTAGCGTTGGTTACCAATTGTTTTTCGCTCCCGTTGCTTGCGGCGGCGAAAAATAGCGCGGATTTAAGTTCGTCGAACGCGGCGAATTTTTTTATTAAACTAATAAGTTCGCTTTGCGTTTTATCGTTAAAATCGTGGTTGCATAGGCAAAGCGCGGTCGTAACGCAATCGGCGAGCGCGCCGTCCTTACATAAAACGGTAACGCTTAAGATTTCCGTATCGGCGGGATATCCCGTTTGGGGATTTATTATATGCGAATATTTTTTTCCGTTTTTTTCGTAAAATTTTTCGTAATTACCGCTCGTCGACACGCTTACGTAGGCGACGTCGGATAAATTCACCTTAATAAGTTGTTCGCCGTTTTTTTCGGGGTGGCGAACGCCGAGACTTTCTACCGATAAAAGATTGAGACTGCTCGTGCCGACGCTTACGTAACCGGTAGAACTTCCGTTCGCTTTTAATATTTCGGCGATTTTATCCGCGGCATAACCTTTCGCCGTACCGCCGAAGTCGAGAGCAACTCCGCCTTGCGTTTTGCTTAAAAAGGTTTTTCCGTTCGTCTCGGTCAAGCAAGTTTTATTAAAACCTATTAATTTGAGAACTTCTTCAATTTCGTTCGCGGCGGGAATACAAAAATCGGGGACGGGGTATTCGGGATAAAACTTCCAAAGTTTTACGAGCGGCAAAACGGTCGCGTCGAACTTGCCGCTTGACAATTCGTACGCTTTTATCGCGGTGTTATAAAGCACGTTGAACGTATCGTCCGTTTCGATTTGTTCGAATGGGGCCGCCGAGTTGAATTTTCCCGTCGTTCCTAAGCCGCTTGCCGAAAAATTTTCTTCGAGCGAAATTAAGAGGGCTTTTATCTCGCTTTTTTCCGCGTCAGAGATTTTTCCGTCGTATACTTCGACGTGTACGGCGGTGTTGAAAGCCGAGAAGTCGGCGGTTGAAACCGTCTTAGCGCAACCGCTAAGCGGGGTAAGAAAGAGTGCGAGACTCGTTAAAATCGAAAACAACCTTAAATTTTTGCCTTTTTTTCTCATAGTAATAATATTATATATAAAATATTTTTAAAAATCAAACGTAAACATTGACAAATTTGATTTCCTTTGATAAAATTAATAGAAGAACAAATTCGGGGGTTGTATTTTGCCGGTTTATAGAATAGCGGACGTAACGCTAAAAACCAATCATATATACGCTTACACGCCAAAATTGTGCGAGAACTACCGTTACGACGGAAACGAAGAACCGACGCTCGTCTTATACGTAACGCAAGCGGATATAGACGCGGAGCGTAACAATGAGGGCGGAGAGAATTTTCCCGACGCGTATTTAGAAAGCCTTGCGCTTTTTCGTAAGATAGGCGATTACGTGCTTAATAAAGCCGACGGAATGATTTTCCACGCGAGCGCGGTCGAGGTTGACGGGGATGCATATCTTTTTACCGCGCCGAGCGGGACGGGTAAATCTACTCACGCAAGGTTGTGGAAAGAAATGTTAGGTTGTAAAATGAACTACGTCAACGACGATAAACCGATTATCCGTATGCTTGACGGCGAGTTTTACGTTTACGGCACGCCGTGGAACGGGAAGCACCGTCTCGATACTAATAAGAAGGCGAAAATCAAGGCGATCTGTCGCATAAATCAAGCGAAAGAAAACCGTATAACGGAAATTACGCCGAGCGAAATGCTTATTACGATATTAAATCAAACGGTTCGCCCGACGGAAGCAGCCGAAATGGATAAACTTCTTGATCTCGTCGATAAGTTGTTAAAGAGCGTAAAATTATATAACCTCGAATGTAATATATCGCGAGAAGCGGCGGAATTGTCCTTTTCGACAATGCGTAAATAAAGTTTAACAGCGTTAAACGCAAGGGAGATAAATATGAAGATAAAAAAGGGTTTTATACTCAGAGAAGTTGCGGGCAGTTTTTTAGTCGTCGCGGTAGGTGCGGCGGTTAAGGAATTCGGAGGAATGGTAAACTTAAACGAAACGGGTGCTTTCCTGTGGAAACGTTTAGAGGACGATTGCTCCGAAAACGAACTTGTCGACGCGCTTTTAAGCGAATACGACGTAAATCGCGAAACGGCGGAAAAGGACGTTAAGGCGTTTACGGATAAATTAAAGGAGGCAAACCTCTTAGAATAAACGAGGTTTTAAGCAAAAGATGCAGAAAGTTGGATTCGATAACGCAAAATATCTTGAAATGCAGTCGGCAAAGATACTAGACCGTATATCTATGTTCGGCGACAAATTATATCTCGAATTCGGCGGTAAACTTTTCGACGATTATCACGCGTCGAGAGTTCTCCCGGGATTCGAACCCGACAGTAAAATTAAAATGTTGTCGCAGTTAAAAGATCACGCGGAAATTCTCATAGTGATAAACGCGGACGACATAGTTAAAAACAAGACGAGAAGCGACCTCGGTATAACGTACGACGTTGACGTTTTGAGGCTTATAGACATATTTAGAGACAGAGGGTTTTACGTTGGAAGCGTGGTTTTGACTCGTTTTGCGGAACAACCCTCCGCGGTTGCATTCCAAAAGAGACTCGAAATGCTCGGCGTTAAAGTGTATAGACATTATCCGATAGACGGTTATCCGTCCGAAGTCGAAAAAATCGTTAGCGACGACGGTTACGGCAAAAACGAATACGTCGTAACGACGCGTCCGCTCGTAGTCGTTACCGCACCTGGACCGGGAAGCGGAAAAATGGCGACTTGCCTTTCTCAATTATATCACGAGAATAAACGCGGGATAAAGGCGGGGTATGCGAAGTACGAAACGTTTCCTATTTGGAACATTCCGCTAAATCATCCCGTCAACGTCGCATACGAAGCGGCAACTGCCGATCTTAACGACGTTAATATGATTGATCCGTTCCATTTGGACGCGTACGGCACGATGGCGGTAAACTATAACAGAGACGTCGAAATTTTCCCCGTGCTTTCTGCAATGATGACGAAGATTATGGGCAGTTCGCCTTATAAATCTCCGACGGATATGGGCGTTAATATGGCTGGTTATTGCATCGTTGACGACGAAGCTTGCAGAAAAGCCTCGGAACAAGAGATTATCCGTCGTTATTACGCGGCGTTGTCCGACGCAAGAAAAGGCGTTGCAGGCAAAGAAGTTATTTCAAAAATCGAGATATTGATGCAAAAGATGCACGTTACCATAAACGATAGAGCGGTTGTCGGTAGAGCGTTGGAAAAGGAACTCGTTACGGGTTGTCCTTGCGCCGCACTTCAATTACCCGACGGTCGAATCGTTACGGGGAAAACGGGCAATTTGTTGGGTGCGGCGGCTTCCGCGTTGCTTAACGCATTAAAAGCACTCGGCGACGTAGACGACACGATTGACCTTATATCTTCCGCGCTTATCGAACCCGTGCAGAAACTTAAAGTAAATCACATGGGAAGCGTTAATCCGAGATTGCATACCGACGAAATTCTGTTGTGTCTCGCGGTAAGCGCGGTTACGAACCCGACTGCCCAACACGCGTTGGATCAGTTGTCTAAACTCAAAGGCTCGCAATTACATTCCTCGGTGATACTTTCTCACGCGGATAACAAAACGCTTAAAAAGTTGGGGGTAGACGTTACTTGCGAACCCAAGAGAAAAGAAGACGCGATTTATTTCGCGAATTAACTTTAATTAAAACGAAAAAAATTATAACTCATAAGAGTAAAAGGAGTTAAGTTATGCAATTATTTTTTAAAATTATGCTCGTTGCAGACGTCGTAATAGCGGCAGCGTTCGTAATCTTTGCGGCGGTTAAGTTCGGTCGTTCTTTCTACGCTAAAAAAGCGGAACAGACGGTTGCTCCCGAAGCGGAACCTAGTCTCGAAGAAACCGCGGCTATCGAGCCTGCGGCAGAAACGGAGCCCGAAGAAGCCGTTCAAGAACCCGTAGTCGAAGAAACTGCGGAAGAAGAAACCGCGATCACCGAAGAAGCGGCAGAAGAACTTTCGATCGGCGATATTCAAGATGCTGCCGACAAGAAATTCGATTTCGGCAACGACAAGGCGAAACGTCGCGTGTTTGCAGAAAAAATGCTTTCGCTCCCCAAAGAAGTTAAAGCGTACTACACGGCGATCGACAACGAGTTGCGTTCGTACAAGAAGATTTCGGCGAGAATATCCGCGCCTTGCGAGTCTTTCCGCGTAGGTAGAAAACTCGTTGCGAAAATCGTCGTTCGCGGCAGAACGCTTACTTTCTATCTCGCGCTTGACGTAAACGAGTTTAAAAACACCGTCTTTTTCCAGAAAGACAGTTCCGTTATGAAAGCGTACGAAGACGTTCCTTTCACCGTAAAAGTGAAGAGCGACAGAGGGCTTAGCAACGCGTTGAAACTCGTTACTGCACTTGCGGAAAAAGAGGGGCTCGTTAAAAATCCGCGATATCAACAAGTAAATAGCGTTAAACTTTTAAAAGAAAAACTTTCCTAAGTTAATTCGCCTAAAATAACGAAAATAAAAGCCGCGCGGTTTACGGTTTTATCGCGCGACTTTTGTGTATAATTAAACGGAAAAAACGGGGCGACGTTGTGCGCCCCGTAACGTTTTCCTTTCGTCGTTATTTATAAGTCGACTTATTTTTTCTTTCGTAACGCGCTTATTTGCAACCGCAGCCGCAACCGTTTCCGAAGAAACCGCCGCCGTTTTTGCATAAGCAGCAGAGAATAAACAACGCCACAGGCAGACAGTAGCAACTGTTAAAGAGACCGGAAAGACAACCGCTTTTAGCAAGACAGATTATGAGAAGTATAATAAGAACCCAAAGGCAGCAGTTGTTACCGTTTAAGAAATCGAAACATCCGTTCATAACTTTATAAACCTCCAAAGTATGACCTCCGCCTATGTAGAATTTTTTTATCGGCGAAGTTTTCTACTATCAATATAATCTTTGTTGCTAAAAAATGTTACAACACGTATTAAAACGATTGCTAACCTTTTTATTTTGTGTTAAAATAATTATATCCTATCGGCGGGTACGCGTTTGCGGCTCGACCGAATTGAGAAATATATTTTTGTTTGACGGGTATCTATACGAACCCGATCGGAGGTTTTTATGAATTTTTCGGAAATGCCGAAAACTCGGAAAATTACTTACTTTGCCATTCTTACCGCGCTCGTTTTAGTTTTGCAGTTTACCGCAAGCGCGATAAAAATAGGTGCGGTTACGCTAAACTTCGTGCTAATACCAATCGTCGTATGCGGAATGATACTCGGCGTTTTGTACGGCGCGTTACTCGGATTTATCGTAGGGCTCGTGATTTTGCTCGCGGGCGTTATCGGAATGGACGGCTTTACCAACGTTATGTTTGCCGAATATCCCGTCGGTATAACGCTTATATGTATTTTGAAAACGGCTTTCGCGGGCGCCGCGGGTGCGACTGTGTTTTCGCTATTTAAGAACAAAAACGAATACCTCGCGACGTATCTTTCGGCGGCAATCGTTCCGATCGTCAATACGGCGACTTTTATTGTTGGTATGCTTTTTATGAAAAGCGGATTGACGTCAAACGGGTTTATCGACGGTGGCAAAGCGGCTCTTTGGCAAATATGCGTTGGGCTCGTTACTTTTAATTTCTTTTTAGAACTTGCGTTAAGTTTATTGCTTGCACCTGCGCTATATCGCGGAGTAAGGGCTATTGACAAGGCTTTCGGCGGCTCGTACGTCGAAAACGACTAAAAAAACGGAGAAGACAAATGATACTCGGTATAGATATAGGAAATACTAACATAAAATACGGCGTGTTCGACGGCGATAAAATCGCCGCGTCGTTCCGTGTATCGTCGAGACTTTCGAGAACGGCGGACGAATACGGCGCGGTGCTCGTTAATCTTTTGAAAGATAAAGATATAGAAAAAACCGATATAAGCGGTATAATAGTTTCGTCGGTAATACCGCCTCTAAATTACACGATATGTCATATGTGCGAATACTTTTTCGGTATAACGCCGCTTATGGTCGGTCCGGGAATAAAAACTGGGCTAAACGTAAAAGTCGAAAACCCGAAAGAAGTCGGTGCGGACAGAATAGTAAACAGTGTTTCGGCATATAATAAATACGGCGGCCCCGTCGTCGTTATTGATTTCGGAACCGCGACTACTTTTAACGTTATAGACGAAAACGGGTGTTTAATCGGCGGAGTAATTGCTCCCGGTATTAAAACCGCGTTGGAAAGTCTCGTTCATAATACGGCTCAACTCCCGATGATAGAACTTCGTCCGCCTAAAAAAGCGATAGCGAAAACTACGGAGAGCAATATGCAAGCGGGTATTATTTTCGGTTTTGCGGGACTCGTCGATAATATCGTAGGTAAGATAAAAAAAGAACTCGGAAGAGACGACGTAAAAGTTGTCGCAACGGGCGGGCTAGGCGAGATTATCTCGAAAGAGTCGAGAACGATAAACGACGTCGACAGAACGCTTACTCTCGACGGGTTGAGAATGATTTACGCGCTTAACGGAGAAAATACTAATGAATAATAATATAAATGTAACCGCAAATGCGGAAAACGTTAAAGATAATAACGGAGGTATCGGTAAAATGAAAAAGGTTGGCGTTGCTATTTTAGGACTCGGCACCGTAGGCGGAGGAGTTTACGAAATATTGACGAAAAAGAAAGAGTTCTTCAAAAGAACTCAAAACTTAGACGTTACCGTCGAAAGCGTTATGGAACGCAACGTTGAAAGAGCCGTTTCTCTCGGTGTGGACAAGTCTATAATTTGTTCTAACATAGAAGAGGTTATCGGTAATCCCAACGTGGATATAGTCGTCGAAGTTATAGGCGGGGTAGAACCATCGAGAACTTTCGTGCTTAAATCGCTTATGAGCGGTAAATCCGTGGTTACGTCTAATAAAGAACTTTTCGCTAAGTGTTGGCATGAACTCGAAGCGGAAGCAAAAAAGACGGGCGCGGGATTATTTTTCGAAGCGAGTTGCGTCGGCGGCGTTCCGATTATAAGAGTATTGCAAGACGGTATGCAAGCCAACGAACTTAAATCTTTGACGGGTATAATCAACGGAACGACTAATTATATTTTAACGAAAATGGCGCAGGAGGGATCTTCCTACGAAGCCGCGCTTAAAGACGCGCAAAAACTCGGTTACGCGGAGTTTAATCCTACCGCGGACGTCGAAGGCTTTGACGCTGCGTATAAACTTTCTATTTTGTCGAGTCTTGCTTTTAATACGAAAATCAGTTATACCGACGTAATGAGAGAGGGAATTACTAACATAACGAAAGAGGACATCTCTTTCGGTAAATCTATGGGATACGCGTTAAAACTTCTTGCGATCGGTAAAAATACCGATAACGGAATAGAAGTTCGCGTGCATCCGACGTTTATTAAAAACGATAACCTTTTGGCGAGCGTAAACGACTCGTTTAACGCGGTTCGTCTCGTGGGTGACGCGGTTGGCGACATAATGCTTTACGGTCGTGGCGCGGGGGCGTTGCCGACGGGTAGTGCGATCGTGTCCGACGTAATCTTCGCGGCAAAACACGACGAGTGTTTCTATACTTGTTTTGAAAACACGGAAAACGGTAATAAGCATACGAAGTTCGTATCCGATTTTATTACCGAATATTACGTCAGAATTACCGCCAACAACAAAGCAGGTTCGATGTCCGAAGTTACGAACGCGTTTGCTAAAAACGGGGTAAACCTTAAAGAAGCGCGTCAACTTTCCGTTGCCGACGGAAAAGAAGATATCGTCGTGATAACCGACGCTTGCAAAGAAAGCGCGTTCCGCAAAACGCTTGATAAACTCGGATCTGTAGACGGCATTTCCGTTGGCGGATTTATAAGAATCGAAGAATAATTTTTAAGATAAAATTATTTGCGGCGCAAAACAATCGTTTTGCGCCGCGTAAATTTTTATTTTCGGTTTTGCTTTTTTCTTTCCGTAAAAACAAAGTCCGAAACTATAGGATCGGATATTTCGTCGGACACGTCTCTTTTTAAGGAAAGAATTTTGAAAGCGTAATCGAACGCGATGATTTGCGCTTTTTCGTCGGGTTGTTTTATACGCGCTTTCAACGAACGTTCGGCGTTTATTCCCGCATATCCGATTATAGCGGTTCGTACCCGTTCCGCTTTTTTTTCGTCGGTCTCTATTTTAACGGGATAATCACCGAGTTGCGGTTGATATACTTCGCCCGTAATTATCTCGTCGGGTATAAGTTTATCCGTAAAACTCTTAAATAGAGAACAGTAAAGCCCGTTTACGCTTCCGTCCGTAATAAAAACGGTCATATTAGTCTCCTTGATCGTCGTTTAATACGTATATTATATATTTTTTTGCATTAAAAAGCAAACAAATGTTCGTGTCTTTGCGATGTTTTTTTACTGTAAACAGCGAGGTGTATTTTATCCCGCGTTTCTTTTTTTGAATAGTCTCACGGAAAGAACGGTCATATCGTCGCTTTTTTTACCGTTAGATAAAGTAATTGCCCTAGATAAAATTTCGTCGGATAGATTTTGAGGGTTTTTGGCGGGGACTTTGCGTAAAAATTCTATAACGTCTTGTGAAGAACCGAAAGCGTCGGATATGCCGTCCGAGGTTAAAACGATCGTATCTCCGTCGGATAGGGCCGCACTGCAAACGGAGGGTTTTAACTCCTCCAAAATTCCGAGCGGAAGAGTATTGCCTTCGACGATTCTGACGCCGCCGTCGCTTACTATAAAACCGTAGGGCGAGCCGTATTTGATAAAGTCGGCGTTACGCGTCTTCAAGTCTATAACGGCTACGTCGAGCGCGGTAAAACTGTCCTCAGCGTTAATAGATAACAATTTGTTTACCGTATTAAGTATCAGCGAACTTTCCATTCCCGCTTTATAAAAACTTTCAATAAGCGATAACGATACGGAAGATATTGCTTCGGCGTCTTTCCCGCTACCCATACCGTCCGAGAGCGCGACTAAAAACTTATCGTTTGATATTCGCGAGACGGCGTGCGTGTCGCCGCTAATTTCCGAGCCGTCTTTCGTAACTTTGGCAATGCCGAATACCGCGTCGTATTCTGCGGCTTTCTTAAACGTGAGACAATACTTCGTCTCCGTTACGTTGTTTTTTTCCGTAAGAGTCATATTAAATCCAACGGTTGAATTTATTACGTTTTGGAGTTTTTTAAGCGGAAAATCTTTCATGTCGAGAACGATGGATAAAACGGCGTTTTCGCTCTCGCCGTAAACGAGTAGTTCACTCGCGTAAAATCCGTTTTTTATCAAATTACTCGCGAGCCGCTTTTCGAGTTTGCTTTGATATTTTAGCAACGAGCCCGATTCGAGTGCAAGACCTTTTAATATGTCGGAAACGCCTTCCGCCTCTTCCGCGATTAGTTGCCTGCCCGTTGCCACGTTTGCCGCGTTAACGGCGTAAGAACGGTAATCCGTCAGCATTTTGTTTAGACAATAGGTTATTTCGTTAAGTTTAATACATCTTCCGCCGAACGTCGACGGAATATCTATAAGCGACAGTTTGCCTTTTGCAAGACCGACGTCTATCATTTTCATTACGTCTTCTTCGTTCTCTTTAATCATTTTTCTGCATTTTCCGTAGTTTGGACATTCTTTGCAAACACCGCATAAAATTTCTTTCGCTATAGCAGTTCGGCAACGTTCTTTGTATTCGCCGTTTTTTCTAAACGCGGAAAACGCCCAAGCCATTTCTGTGAAAACACCCGACAGTTCGTAAAGACGGTTGGAGAGCATAAGTCTGTTACGGTTAATCGCGGCGCGCGTTAATTGTTTTTCGTTAAGATTTTCAATTGCGTTTTTAAGTTCCGTAAACGCTTTACGCGGAATAACCGCGAAAATCGCCGCGGCGATAATCGCGGGTAAAAAATCGGGTAGAAAATATCCGTTGTAAACTCCGAAAATAAGTTCCGTCAGATAATCGCATAACACGACTGCGACTGCCGACGCGTAACGCGAGAGTCTTGAAAACGAATCTGCGGTAATTCCCGTTATGACGGAAGCGGCGACGAAACGTAAATCTCCGTAATAAAACGTAAGGCTTATTCCTGCTATTGCCGAAACGAAAGTCCCGAAACCGAAACGTAAAAGATAACCCGCGCAAAGTATTACGAAAAATGAAACGCCTTTCCAAGCGTAAGGCGAAACGAGGTTTGAAACGCCGATTCCTATTATAACCGCAACAGCGGCAACGGCGGCATATTCTTCGTGTGAAAATTTTGCTCTTAATCCTTTTTCCGAAACGGCTTTTCCGCCGAGATAAAACGCGACGGATAAAAAAGACGATAAAAGCGTTACCGCCACGCGTTTTTCCATGCTTAAAACGGTTTGAGTATTTCCGATAATAAGAAAACCGATAAGCGATATTGCGGTGAAAATAGCCGTTTCATATTTGATTTTAACTTTGAATTTTGCGTAAACGAGTTTAACCGCCACGATAAACGCCGCGGAAATTCCCGCCGACGGTAAAATTCCGTAAGCGCGTTGAATTGCGAGCGTTCCTATAAATACAAGCGGTGTGAAAATAACCGAGCAACCGAGGCTTATAGCGGCGGAAAAAAGTCCCGCGGAATACGGATAAATCTCGTTTTCGAGTTTGTTTATCGTCATAAAAGCGACGAATAATAGAATATATTTAATTACCGATAAATGATTTAATCTTCTAAAAGCGCGTTTCATAAAAATCTCCGACGGGCGTTTTACATATTGTAATCGTTTTTAATTGCGATATTTTGTCTTAAAAAAGCGGAAATGACCTTATTATGTAATTTGACCATCTGAGTAATTAAAAAAAATAATAATAAAATAT
>CAZNWP010000029.1:0-15099 GCA_964576995.1 uncultured Christensenella sp.
ACCCGCATTCGGGGATAATCCCCATTACCCCCGCAACGACGGGCGCGGCGGGCCCCGCCAACGCCTTTTCGATTTTTTCTTTATTTTTCGCACTTTCGATGAGTTCCATTAAAACGTAAATCAAGAACAGAAAGGGCAAAACCTTAAGCCCGTCAACGAGCGCGTCTAAAATTACGTCAAGCATATAAATATTGTAACATAAAAACGTAAAAATTCAATCGTTTTTTTCGCATTTTTTAATTTTTTCTAAAACTCGCCTTGCAATTATTAAAAAGATATTGAGAAAATTATTTTCGATTGATATGCGTTGCGAAAGTACCGTTTCGATAACGCGACGGCGAACGCCCGACTCGCCGCGTAAAAAATTTTATTAACGCGTTATCGTCCTCGAAAGAACAGTATTCGGCGATTTCCTTTAACGACGTCGTAGTATTTAAAAGTCTGTCGCATATCAAACTTACGCGTTCTTTATCTATATACTGTTTTAAGGAAAGCCCGCAACTTTTAATAAAAACCTTGGACAGATAATCCGAATTATACGCGAACTTATCCGCCACCTCTTTAACTTTCAATCTGGAAGCGATATGCACTCTTACGTATTCCCGTACATCGTGATAGAGTTTATTCTCTTCCGCATTTAGATGTTTTAAATCGGACAAAAACGCCAGAAGTTTGCTCTCGATAAGCGTACCGCTTGCGCCTATCGTCGACAAATGGTTTAGTTGCTTCATAAGCACAAAACCGTTGTACGCGTCGGACAGTTTTTCGCGATATACGCCGTAATACTCGTAATTTTCCGCCCAAAAATGTAGCCAGAAAAAACTCACGCCCGAACTCTTTTTATATCCGCGATGCATAATTTCAGGACGCAAGCATAATAAATCGCCTTCGGTTAATTCGTATCTCTTGCCGCCCTCTTCGATATAAACGACGCCTTTCGTCACAAAAATCAATTCGTGCGTGGGGTTCGCAATCGCGGGATGCATCCACTCTTCGTCGCTAACGAACAACCCCATATTGGAAAATTGCAACATCGCTTGCTCGTCTATTTTCAACATATCGGATTTTACCACCTATTCGCTGTTTTTCCCCTTGCAATAATCTTTCGCCGAGAGTATAATAATATTATCATAAACAGGGAGAAAAAACAACTCATTATGCAAAACATAAAAAATCTTTCTTTTAAGAACGTAACATTCGACGGCGGATTTTGGAAATTTAGATACGACCTTAACCGCAACGTCAGTCTCGAAAACGTTTACCACCAATTCGAAGCGTCGGGAAGATTCGACGCCTTGCGCTTTATCTATAAAGACGGCAAAGGCGAGTATCCCCATAAGTTTTTCGATTCTGACGTGGCTAAATGGATAGAGGCAGTCGGATACTTAATCAAAAAGAACGGCGGATACGAAAAAGAACAAGCCGTCGTCGACGCGCTCGTTAGCGATATGGAACGCAATCAACTTGAAAACGGATATCTCAATTCGCACTTTATCCAAGTCGAACCGGATAAAATATTCACCGACCGCGACGGACACGAACTTTACTGCGCGGGACATCTTATCGAAGCCGCAATATCCTACGACGACGCGACGGGAAAGGACGCGTTTTTAAAAGTTATGAAAAAATACGTCGACTATATCGAGCACGCGTTCGTAACTGAAAAAACCGCAAAATTCAGAACGGGCGGACATGAAGAAATAGAACTCGCTCTGTTAAAATTGTTCGATTACACGTCGGATAAAAAATATCTTAATCTCGCAATGCACTTTCTCAACGAGCGCGGCGCCCCGCCCGAGCCGTGGCATACGACTTACAACGAAACGTATAACCAAAGCAACGTACCCGTTCGCGATTTGAAATTAGCCGAAGGCCACGCCGTACGCGCGGCGTACTTATATACGGCGATGAGCGAAGCGTTTATTAAAACGGGCGACGAACGTCTGCTTTCCGCTTGTTCGAAGTTGTTTAACGACATCGTTTATAATAAAATGTATATCACGGGCGGAATAGGCTCGTCTAATAGAGGCGAAACGTTTACCGTCGCTTACGACTTACCCAACTTAGAAGCGTATTCCGAAAGTTGCGCCGCGTTAGGCTTGGAGTTGTTCGCGTTGTCTATGCAGCAAACCGCGCTCGATCACAGATTTGCCGACGTTATAGAACGCATAATGTATAACAATATGCTATCAAGCACTTCTTTAGACGGTAAAGCGTTCTTTTACGAGAATCCGCTGGAATACTACTTAAAAGACGTAGACAAAGAATCGGCGGCGTATCCCCACGCGAGAGCGCACCTTCCCATCAGACACAGATTGGAAGTATTTAAAACCTCGTGTTGCCCGCCTAACATAAACCGTTTATTCGCGCGCGTAGGAGACTTCTTCTTTTCCGAAACGGACGAAGCGTTAATAGTCAATCAATACGCACACCTTACGCTTAATACCTCGCGCGTCGTTTTGCATTCGGTAACGAACTACCCCGTCAACGGAATAGTTAAATTCACCTTGGAAAAGAGCGATTATAAAAAGATTTTATTGCGCAAACCCGAATGGAGCGACGACTTTTCCGTATCAGGAACGAAATATAAAGAGCGCGACGGATATATCGAGATTGACGGAAACGCAACCGAATTTACCGTCGACTTTAAAATGCAACCCTACTTCGTTGAAGCGCACCCGAACGTTCGCGCGGATAGCGGACGCGTTGCGCTTGCGTACGGACCTACCGTTTATTGCTTAGAACGCATAGACAACCCCTACGAGTTAAACGCCGTCAGCGTAGATGTTTCCGCTACGCCCGAAAAAAGTTTCGGTGGCGATTACCCAATGCCTAATTTAGAAATGAATGGCACGGTCGATTTGCCTTTCGACGGATTATACAGAAAGGCGCAAGCAAAAACGAAGAGCGTACCTCTCAAATTTCGCCCCTATTGGACGTTCGCCAATCGCGAAGAATGTGATATGCTCGTCTGGGTAAGAAGAAAATAACGGCGCGGGAAAAACCAAAATCCGCGTTTATATGTTTAAACTTAATCTATAATTATTTTAACCTTTAGCGGGGATTGGCGAAAATCGCCAATCCCCGCTAAAAATTTGCTTTACGATTAAATTATTACCGTTCCAACCAACGGATGAGAACGCTGGCGTACGTAGGCGCAAGACGCGCGCCTATCCGCGCTTAGGTTTAAAATTCAAAAAGCAATAAACTGAGTTTACTGCTTCCTGAATAATATATGATAAGGGGGAAAATGATGAGCGTTTTCGTTTGTCGTCGGGGTGCTTTCCCTTTCGACACGTATATAATATCACTTTCGACAAAATTTGTAAAGCGTTTTTCACCGATTTTTAAAAATTTTTTGATAAATTTTTTCAGAATTTTTTATTATACCCGAAATTATGTTATAATTTAACAAAAAGTGTAAAAATTGTTCTATGTTTTACGTAAACGGTATTCGTAGGACTTTTTTCACGGCGAAAAAACACCTTTCCCCGCAGAAAAAAATTTTACGACGGGAAAAAAATTCTTAAAATTATTTTACGAGAACCTTAAAAAGTTGAGCCGCGCCCGCAAGCAAAGCGGCTATCGCGCCTATAATTGCACCGTAAGCAAGTTTTAGTACGTCCGTAATATCTCTGCCAATTATAGAGGCAAAACTCGAACCGGTTTCATTTATCAAACAGAACGACGGCGAGAAAAAGAACAAAACTCCGCAAGCGATAAACGCTACCGCCGCGATAAAGTTAGACAATTTACCGCCGTTAAGCCCGAGCACCGAAAATACTACGCCCGCCACCGCAAGAAGATAAACGAGCAAGTTCATAAACGAAAACTCGAATACTGCAATCTTTACTCCTAATAATTCTTCGGAATACCCGAACGCGATTTGCAAACCCGTATACGTGATTTCGGTATCTTTAATTGCCACGTTAGGCAAAAAAATCATTGCGATTGCAACGATTCCGAGAAGCGTTGCAATCAAGGATATCATCCTTGAGGTCTGTTTCTTATTTTTTCTTTTAGCCATAATAATCACCTTAAATATTATTTATTCGTTAAAGGGCGTGAAATTTCGCGCCCCTGAACTTTCTCGTTAAGTCGTAACTTTTGATTACGCATTTTTAACGATATTCGTAATTTCCGTATAATATATTAAAGACAACGGTACAACTAAACAATTGCCCTTTGCTAACCCATTTTGTTCAAGAGTTTTAACAAATTCTTTCACGTCTTCGTTATCTTTAACGTCTTTACAGAGTCCCTTTATAGTTTCGCTTTCATCGTAAGCCTTTTTCATATCTTCGGTTGCTTTAAACTCTAAAATAAACGCATACACGTTATATTCGACCTTAAGTATCTCTTTTTCGGCAAAAACAACGTGTCCTTCCGCGCCTAATTCGTCGGATATTTTCTTAATATCCTCATACTTCGCCTTATCGGCGGCGTCTTCAACAGCCGTTATTTCCGTATACCCTTCTTTCTCGAACGCTTTTTTAAGCGACGGATAAGAAGAACAACCGAACATTCCCAAAGAAAGAACGACAACCAACAACAAAGATACGATTACGGATAATTTTTTCATAAATCCAATAACTCCTTAAAATAAATATTTTGGTATAGATAATATATCATAAGGTGCGTATGCAAGTCAAGCGAAAAACTAATTTTAAAACCAAAAAAAGCCGAACAGATTCGGCTTTTTTGTCTAATCGTTTACAAGCGTCGAAAATTATTCACCTTTAAACGGTAACAAATCGACGATTCTCGCGCGTTTAATCGCGGTGGCGAGGATTCTCTGGTGTTTAGCGCAGGTACCGGTCATACGACGGGGAAGAATTTTTCCGCCTTCGGTAACGTATTTTTTAAGCGTGTTTACGTCTTTATAATCGATTTCGCTAACTTTCGCTTGGCAAAACGCGCAAACTTTTCTCTTGGGAATTCTCTTTACGAATTTTTTAACTTCTCTCGCGGGCGCAGCGTTCTCGGCGTTTTCTACGGGTTGTTCTTCGATAACGTTTTGAACTTCTTCTTGCGCGGGCGTCACGTTTATGTTTTCGTCCATATTATTTCTCCTATTTTTTATTAAAACGGAAGTTGATTGTCGTCTATCGCTTCGAGCGGGGGACGTTCTCTTTTAACGGATACCGTTCCGACTTCCGCGTCGTCGGAATTCTGAGCACTCTTGGGCGTCAAAAATTCCACTTCGTTTGCAACGACGTCGGTAACGTTTCTCTTAATACCGTCTTTATCTTCGTAAGAACGGTTTTGCAAACTGCCGACGATTGCAACCTTATTGCCTTTTTTAAGATATTTTCCGCAATTTTCCGCTCTGCCGCGCCATACCGTTACGTTAAAAAAGTCGGTTTCGCGCGAGCCGTCCGCGCCGGCGTAATCTCTCGTTACCGCGACAGAAAATCTGCAAACGGCGGTTCCGTTCGGCGTTTCGGAAAGTTCGGGATCTCTCGTGAGATTCCCTACCAATATTACTTTATTCATACCTTAATCTCCTTATCTTTTAGTTATGAGTCTTCTTATGATACCGTCAGTTATGCCGGCAATACGTTTAAGTTCGACGACGAGCGTTTTTTCCGCTTCGAAGTTCATCAAAACGTAGTAGCCTTCGGATTTGTAGTTAATGGGGTACTGTAATTTTCTTACGCCCCAGCGATCGGTGCTTTCAACGACGCCGCCGCTGCTTGTAACCAAATCCTCGAACTTCTTGACGATAGCGTCTTTCGCTTCATCGGAAAGAGCAGCGTCGAGAATGTACAACATTTCGTATTTAGTCATAAATTTTTACCTCCCGGACTTATTCGGCTCCGACAAATTTTGCGGAGCAAGGTTAGTTTTCCGTCGTTACGCAAACGGAACTTTAATTATAATAACAAATTTATTTATTTTTGTCAACCGTTTTGACTAAAAGAGCCGCGTCGCGCTTTATTTTTTTCAAAAGATATTCGCGATCGTTTTTATAAGGCTCGTCCACGCATATCGCTCGAAGTTTTTTCATTTCTTCTCCCGTGCTCTTTCCCGTAAAGCCCGCCGAGATTACCTCTTTTGCCGATACGGCGAGATCTTTTAGGTTAATCGGCGTTCCGTCAGTTTGCAACTCCGCGTAAATTTCGCGCCATTTTTTAACCGTTTCGGATTCTTTCAAGTCGTCTTTGCACGCCGCGCCGTCCGCGATTTTTAGGGCTATCAGTTTATCCGTCAAATCGTAATTATCGACGAAAAACCGTCTGAGCCCGCTCTTTTTCTCGTTCCCGTTTAAGTCGCGCATGTGATTGGCGGTTAAAAAAGAAACCTCTTGCATCGTCTTTTTATCCGCTTTAAGTTTTTTTAGCGCGGCAACAGCCAACTTCTCGCCCGATTCCGCGTGTCCCTTGTACCTACCCGTGTTTAGCATTTGGTAAGGCTTTCCTATATCGTGCAATAGCGCGGCGAGGCGTATATCGCTCCGAGCGTATAAAACCGCCCTTAAAGAATGTTCTAAAACGTCGTGATCGTGATAATCGCTTCTCTGCGGCATACCTCTGCCCGCGGTAAGGTCGGGGAATATATAATCTAAAACCCGCGTTTCGTCGAGAATTTTAAGTCCTTTATAGTGTCCGTCTTTCGGAGAAAAGGGATATTTTCCGTCCCCTACGAGAATTTTATTCAATTCGGAATACACGCGTTCCGCGACTACGTCTTTAATATTCGCGGAAAACTCTCGCGCGCCCGCCACCGTTTCTGCGGTAGGAATAAAACCCGTTTCCGCGGTAAACCGCGCGAGGCGCATAAGTCTTAACCCGTCGCGAGAAAACACTTCGCGCGGAGACTTCACCGTATCGAGAACGCCGTTTTCTATATCTCGCGCACCGCCGAGCGGATCAACTATTTTTTCCGCCGCCACGTCGTAATAAACCGCGTTGCACCTAAAATCTCGTCTCAGCGCGTCTTTTTCTATATCGTTCGTTCCGCGTGTAAAACACGGGGTATGCCCTCCGCCCGTCTCGTACTCCTCTTCTCTGAAACGGGCGTACTCGTACTTCCGTTCCCCGTCGAAAACCACGGCGGTCTGAGTCGTCTTATACGTCGCGACGAGCGTGAAGCCCGCCTTTTCCGCCGCGCTTAAAAAATCGGGCAGTGACAGAGCCGACGACAAATCTAAGTCCTCCGAAATTATTCCGCCGCAAATCGCGTTGCGGACGTAACCGCCGACGACGTATATCGGCTCGGGTGTAATTTTCGCGAGAATTTTAAGTTTTTCGGGTAAGACGACTTTCATATTGTAATTCAAGAAGTTGACGCCTTGCTTGCAAGGAGCGTGAACTTCGCCGCGTTTTATATTTAGAAGCGTTAAACGACAGTTTTACGGCAAAACGAAAAGGTTTGCAAAAATTTTATCGTTAGATAAAAGATTACTTCCTATATTATATATATTGTATCACAAAAAACTTGTTTTTTTATCGTTTTTGTTGTAAAATATTTTGCGTAATACAAATTTTTATCGAAGGTAACGATGTTAAACTTACTCGTAAACCCCATAGCGGGAGGAAAACACGGCAAGAGAATGCTTAAAAATCTTGCCGCAATCGAAAAACGTCTGACGGAAAAGGGCGTTTTATATAAAGTATACAGAACGGAAAAGAGCGGAGACGCTACGCGTTTGACGAAAGAAATAATAAGCGGCGGTGCGGATAACGTCGTCGTCGTGGGCGGAGACGGAACGTTGCACGAAACGATAAACGGGTTTTCCGATTTCGACAAAGTTGCGCTCGGCGTTATTCCGTGCGGAACGGGCAACGACTTTGCCTCCGCGCTAAACCTTCCCGAAGACCCCGTGAAAGCGATAGATATTATTTTAGAAGAAACGCCTAAATTCACCGATTTTATGCAGATGCCGACTGTGCGCGGGCTTAATATTATAGGAACGGGTATCGACGTGGACGTTCTTAAATATTACGCCGCGGCTAAGAAAAAAACCAAACTCACCTATACCAAATGTTTGATTAAGGCCCTCGCAAAATTCAAATACTTAAACTTCGACGCCGCCGCGGACGGAGAGGAAAAGAAAAAATACACCTCTTTTATAGCGTGCGTGGCGAACGGACACAGATACGGCGGAGGTATTCCCGTTTGTCCCGTCGCAAACCCCACGGATAAAAAACTCGACTTCGTTGCAGTGAAAAACATAAACAAGATTAAACTTATATTCGCGTTTCTTAAACTTAAAGCGGGTAAAATTCTCTCGTTAAAGGAAACGACGCATTTTAATACGTCGAGCATAGAGATAACGCCCGAAAGCGAGCATTACACGGTAAACGTCGACGGCGAACTCTACGAAGATATTCCCTTTAAGGTGGATATAGTATCCGATAAACTCAGAGTGTTTAGGAGATAAAATTATGACTGAAAAAATTTCGGTAAAAAAAGAAGCGGTCGCGACGACTGTTACGTTGATTGCGGCGTGTCTTTCGGCTTTTGCGTTGCACGTTTTCGTTTACCCCGCGAACTTTGCCCCGAGCGGAATAGACGGCGTCGCCACGATGCTTCAAAAGTTAACGGGATTCGGCGCGGGTTATTACACGCTTATTTTCAACCTCCCGCTTCTCGCGGTCGCTTGGTTTCTCTTGAAAAAACGCTACGTTATTTACACCGTGCTTTTCACGGTCGTATCGTCGATTTTAATCGAAGTTCTTGCCGCAGTAAATTTTTATCAATACGTATCCGCAAACAACGCTCTTCTTTCCGCGATCTTCTCCGGAATCTTGCTCGGCGCAAGAACGGGACTTATGTTGAGATTCGGCGCGTCGTCGGGCGGTATCGACGTGGTTGCGAGTATGGTGCAAAAGAAAAAGCCTTACGCGAACATCGAAAGAACGATAAGTTTAATTTGTTATCTCATTATCGGCTTATCTTTTTTCGTTTACGAAAAAGACTTACAGTGCATACTTCTCTCTATAGTGCAAATGTTCGTGTTCGAAAAAGCGGCGGCCGTAATTATGCGCGACACGCGCAACGCCGTCAAGTTCGAGATAATAACGCGCAACCCCGAACTTCTTAAAAACGAGATAATATTCAACTTAAAGCACGGCGCGACGATAACCGATTGTCGCGGTATGTTCACCGACGAAGAACGCTATCTCATTATTACCATCGTCAACAACAGACAAGTACCGGAATTTTTAAAGATTATAAAAAAACACCCCGATACGTTCGTTTATTATTCCGAAGTAACGGGAGTTAAAGGTAATTTCAGATGGTTTAAGGACGACGCGGTAAAATAAAAAATCTCTATCTACGGCAGCCTCTCAAGCAGCGGGGCTGCTTCTTTTTTTAAGTACGCGCGGCGGTATTTATAGTCGGGCAAAATCTTTTCGACTTCGCGCCAGAACGCCGCCGAGTGATTCATTCGTTTTCTGTGGCACAACTCGTGAACGACTACATAATCGGTTATTTGCGGCGGCAATAAACTTAGCAAACAATTAAAAGAAAGATCGCCGTTTTTGGTACAACTCCCCCATAAAGTTTTTTGCGCCCTCACGGAAATTTTACGATAGGTAACGCCGATAACGCCCGCGTAATAATTCACCCGCTCTGAAAGAACGGGGCGAATCTGCTTTTTAAGCGTTTTTATATCCGCGACCGATAACGGTTGTGCTTCGGGGCGGCTTTTTATCGCCGACACGTGCTTTTCTATCCACCGCGCTTTTTCGTTTATAAACCGATTTATATCTTCGACTTTTGCGCGTTGCGGAGCGCGAACGACGACGCTTCCGTCGCGTTTAATTTCGATAGCGAGCGTACGTCGCTCGCTTCTCACCAATTTATACGCTACGTCCTTTGATACTTCGCAACTCATTTTCTAACGGATCCGTCGCCCTTAACGACGTATTTCGTCGTGCAAAGCGCGTCAAGCCCCATCGGTCCTCTCGCGTGAAGTTTTTGCGTCGATATGCCGATTTCCGCGCCGAGTCCGAACACGAATCCGTCGGAGAAACGAGTGGACGCGTTATGATATACGCAAGCCGAGTCGACGGAATTTAAGAACGCTTCCGCGCGCGACGCGTCCGCCGTTATTATCGCGTCGGAGTGATGCGTGGAATGTTCGTTTATATGCGCTATCGCCTGACTTAAACCGTCGACGGTTTTAACGGATATTACCGCTCCGCCGTATTCGGTATAAAAATCTTCTTCTGTGGCGAGAGTTACGTTTTCGCGCCCGCGTAAAACTTCGAACGCGGTTTTATCGCAACGCATTTCCACTTGCTTTTCTTTCAAGCGCTCGTAAATAGCGGGAAGCGCGGTTTTTAACACGCTCGAATGTATAACGAGAGATTCGCAAGCGTTGCACACGCTGTAACGTTGAGTTTTAGCGTTAAATATCACGTTAGCCGCCATTTCTACGTCGGCAAACTCGTCCACGTACACGTGGCAGTTGCCGAGCCCCGTTTCTATAATAGGCACGGTCGCTTCTTTAAGCGCGGTTCTGATAAGTCCCGCGCCTCCGCGAGGAATTAAAAGATCCACGTATTTATTAAGTTTCATAAACCTTGCGGCAGTCTCGCGCGAAGTATCGGTTAAAACGTTTACGGCGTTCTCGTCGACGTTGCACGCTTTAAGCGCGCTCTTTATAACGCCGACTATCGCGACGTTGGAATTTATTGCGTCGCTACCGCCGCGAAGTATAACCGCGTTGCGCGTCTTAAAACATAACGCGAAAGCGTCCGCCGTAACGTTGGGGCGAGATTCGAATATTATTCCGATAACGCCGAACGGAACGGCTATCTTTTTTACGTCTATGCCTTGTTCTTCGTTCACGTAAGAATAAAGCGTTTTGCCGACGGGAGACGGTAACGCCGCGACTTGTTCTATACCGACGGCTATGCCCTCTATTACTTTATCGGAAAGCGTCAGTCTGTCGATAAACGCCGCGGTTTGACCTTTTTCTTCCGCGTTCTTTAAGTCCTTCGCGTTTTCCGCTTTCAAGTATTCCGCGTTCTCGCGTATAAGCGCGGCGGCTTTTTTGAGAGCGTCGTTTACTTTACTTTCGTCAAGGCCGTACAATTCGAGCGAAGCGGCTTTCGCGAGTTCGCCCGTTTTCTCTAAATAATCCATAATATAATCCCTTTACTTTTCGCTCTTGCCCTTAAATATCCGCGCGATAAAGTTTTTTATTCTCACGCGCAAGAAAAAAAGTTTAAGACGAAGTTTTCTCGTTTTTTTTCGCTTATACCATTTTTCAACTCGACGAATATACTTTTCGTCGGTAACGGGTATAAATTTCTTTCCCTTATAAAACCCGACCATCACGCCGAAAACCGCGGACTCGCCGACGCGCTCCAACGTAAATTGACTGTCGCCGCAAATCACGTACCCACCCTCCGCGGGATTCATAACGCGGTGCAGAACGTACACGTTCGCCCCTCTTTTATAGAGGGCGACGTCAAAGCGTTTCAAGCGTTCGCCGTCGCCTTTTTTCCGCACGATAACAGATTGCCCGCGATGTTTTAACGTGGGCCACATACTGTTTCCGCGAGGAACGAAGGATATTTCGCCGAATTTTTCTATCAGAGATTTATAATCGGCGGAATCGTCGACTTTTTCAACGTCTTTTTGCGATTCGTCCATAATACTACTCTTCGAAACTCTTTATGCCGAGAACGCTATCCACGGGAAGCGAGAACACTACGCCGTGCGCCGCCGTATCCCTGCCCGCTTTTTCCATAATGGCGTGCATTATTCCGTCGCGGCTTTCGCGGCGCGAAACGATATATACCATTTCTTTTTCTTCCGTTATGGATATTCCGAAGAATTTCGCTATCTGCGCGCCCGTGCCTTTTGCCTTTGCAACGGTTCCGCCGGAAGCCCCCGCGCTTCTCGCCGCGTCCATAACGTCGTCGGTATTGCCCTTGTCTACTATGGTTATTATAAGAACGAATTTACTGCGATCTTCCATACCGTTTTTCTCCTCTTCCCGCCGAGTAACGGGTTCTTCTCCTATAAGATAATTTTTCGCGGACTCGCCGCCTATTCCGTCTACGGGCATAAAGAACGCAATGCCGTTCCCCGCGACGTTGACGTTAAATTGATCAACGAGACCTTTTTTCATACATTCGATTTTTTCTTCGCGGATAAGCCCTTCGAAAGAAACTTTTTCCGTTTTTTCTAAACCGAAATAATTGAGAACGCTATCCGTTGCGGTTCCGTTCGTCAGTTTATAGAACACCGCCGCGCCACATTCGCCGCGCAGAAAATCAAGATATTGTTCCGTATATTCTCTCTGCGTTATCGCGATAAAATATTTTACGCCTTGCATATCCTACTCCTATTCCAAAATGTCTTCTTTGTCCGAAGAAGGTTTTTCCGCCGCTTTCTTCAACGCGAGCGTCTTTTTCTTGTAAATTAAACCGAGCAACTGAATTGTTATCAGCGGCGTCATCGCCACGAACGCAACCACGCCGAATCCCTCCGTCGCAAGATTGCCGCCTACCGCTTCGCAAAGTCCCAACGCGAGAGGCAAAACGAATCCCGTCGCCATCGCTCCCGAAGCAACCCCGCCAGAGTCGAACGCGATAGCCGTGAATATGTCCGGCACGACGAACGAAAGAGAAAGCGCGATTAAATATACGGGCACGAGGAAATACATAATGGGTATATGCAACAAAATTCTCAGCATTGCAAGCCCGACCGAAACGGCTACGCCTATCATAAGCGCGGTTGACAACGCTTTTTTAGGCACAGCGCCCGACGTTACTTCGTAAACCTGAACGGTTAATACGTGAACCGCGGGTTCCGCCGCCACGACGAAATAACCTAACACCATACCGATGGGAACGATTATCCAATTATAAGACAACTTGCCAATCTCTTCGCCGAGATATTTGCCGAGCGGCAAAAACCCCGCGTTTACTCCGACTAAGAACATTACGAGTCCGACGTACGTATACACGCAACCGACGGTTATTTTTATAAGTTCGGACTTGCCGTTTTTCGCACCGAAGATTTTCACTATAAAGAACAAACCGATAATGGGAAGCAGCGCTTTTCCTACTTCGAACAAGTATGTGGGAAACGCCGACAAAAACTCCACCGCGAGTTCTCTCGAATTTGCCACGTGCGCCAATCCGTTTTGAGTTACGTCTATCGTTTCGGGCTTAAATATTATACCCAATATCATAACGGCTAAAATAGGACCGACGGAACATAACGCGGTTAAGCCGAAGCCGTCGTCCTCCGCCGAATTATCGCTTCTTAACGCGGCAATTCCCGTACCTATCGCGATTATAAACGGAACGCTCATCGGTCCCGTCGTAACGCCGCCCGAATCGAACGCGAGCGGAATAAAATTATCGGGAACGAAAAACGCCAACACGAACACCGCCGTATACAATACGACGAGCAAGTATTTGAGTTTTATCTTAAACACGATACGCAAAAACGCGACAACGAGGAAAAAGCCTACCCCGACGCCCACCGTTAAAATAAGAACGGTATCGTCAATCGTTTCTTTAAGTTGACCCGCTAAAACCTGCAAATCGGGTTCGGATACGGTTATAAGCACGCCCATAATGAAAAATACGGGTACGATTATCCACATTTTTTTCGTTTTGACTACGCTCATACCCACGTACTCGCCTATCGGCGTCATTGCGGTATCCGCGCCGAGGGTAAACAAGCCCATTCCGACGACGGTGAACACCACGCCGAGCAA
The DNA here is from genome assembly GCA_964576995.1 of uncultured Christensenella sp. Taxonomy (GTDB): domain Bacteria; phylum Bacillota; class Clostridia; order Christensenellales; family Borkfalkiaceae; genus UBA1259. Next base: position 13,700 of record CAZNWP010000029.1, read on the forward strand.
AAACGCGAGCATCACGTCGGTATCGACGGGCGCAACCGTTACCGCAAGTATAAGAACTATTATACTTATCGGCAAAACCGACGAAAACGCTTCTTTAATTTTTTGCGAAACGATGGATTTATCCGTATACAAAAAATAATTTCTTTTTTTCAACGTCCGTCTCCTTCTTTTTTTCTTAACGTTTATTTTATCATATATAATATACTTATGTCAAAGAATATTCGTAATTTCTCTCAAATCGTTTATTATAAAATCCGCGTTGGGCGCGGCGATTCTCATTCCCGTCGGGTTATACCAACACGTAATAAGCCCGTATCGCTTACCGCCGTCCACGTCAGCGGATAGCGAGTCGCCTATCATAACCGTTTCGGCGGGAGAAAACGGAATTTCCTTAAAACACGCGTCGAAAAACTTTTCGTCGGGTTTAGTGTACCCGAGTTTTTCCGACACGAACGCTTTTTTTATGAACGGTGCAAAACCGGTTAAATTAAGCCTATTTATCTGCTGTTCGTAAAAAGCGTTGCTCGCGGCGTATACGGGATATTTTTCCGAAAGATATTCCAAGATTTCCCGAGCCCCGTCTATCGGCACCGCACTGTTAAACAGTTCGGCTAAAAACCGCTTTTCGAATAGTACGCCGTCGAATTTTACGCCGAGTTCGTTAAAAATCGCGTTCCACCTCACTTTGTGAAGCCCCTCGCGCGTCAATTCACCGCGCTCGATTCGTTGCCATAATCCGTCGTTTATCCGCTTAAACGTAGGGAAAAGTTCGTTAGGCACTTCAAGTCCGAACACGGTAAAAGCGTTACGCATTGCAAGGTACGCGCTCGCGTTAAAATCTATTATCGTGTTGTCGATATCTATTAAAACCGCTTTAACGTTCATAAGTCTACGTCTATAGCGACGGAAGTTGCCGCAACGGCGTGCATATGCTTTTTAACGACGGAACAGTGATATTCGTCGTTTTGATAAACGTCGAGGGTAGCGCGGTCTTTTAACGTAACTTGTAGTATAACGTCGTAGGATCTCGCGCTATGCAAAAAGTCCGTTCCGACTTCGATTTTAAGAGCGGACGGAACGTTCCCCTCCATCGAACGAAGCACTTCCGCGGCTTTCTCCGCGCTTTCACCCTCTTTCAATTTAAAACAAACGGTGTGTTTAATCATAATAAACTCCTAACGACTTTCTTTTTTGATATTGTACACCATATGCCCGAAAAAAACAACTCGTTTTGCAATAAAACCCCCGTCTTTTCCAATAATTTTTTCTCGATTTTAAATTACCGCCGATAATCGCTTGTAAAAAAAATTTTTTTGTGGTAATATATATAGGCTTTAATAATTTGCGGGGACGTAGCTCAGTTGGTTAGAGCGCATGCTTGACATGCATGAGGTCATAAG
>CAZNWP010000030.1:0-14659 GCA_964576995.1 uncultured Christensenella sp.
TCGAAGCAGGCTCGCCCATGTGCTGGTACAAATACGTCGGCTTAGACGGAAAAGTTATCGGAATGGAAACGTTCGGCGCGTCCGCTCCCGCTAAACAGTTGTTCGTCAAATTCGGCTTTACGACGGAAAAAGTCGTTGCCGCAGCGAAAGAAGTTTTAGGTAAATAATACAAACTAAACGTAAATTGTTACGGGGTTGCCGCAAATTGCGGCAACCCCGTAAACTATTTAAATTCAAAATAAACGCCCCTCCTCTCCCGCCGCACGGGGCGGGCGGGTAATACGTAAAAGTGAAAAGTTAAAAAGAATGGGTTATAATAATGATTTATACCACACCTATTCACTATTACATTTAACGAGTTTTGCAATTTTTTGCCGTTTTTTTCAGAACGGGTTAGTAATTGCGTCTCCGTTACGCTCGTTCGATCTTTTCTTTTAACGCGATTAGCGCTTGCTTATAGCCTAAAAAGCCTTTGCCCGTTACGGTTAAAAACGCTGCTTCGCGTATATAACTTTTCTTTCTGTATTCTTCGCGAGAATTTACGTCGGTTAAATGCACTTCTACGGTCGGCACGGCGACGGCTTTCACCGCGTCTAAAATTGCCACGCTCGTATGCGTATACGCCCCGGGGTTTATCACTATTCCGTCGTAACGCTTATACGCCTTTTGTATATACTCTACGATTTTACCTTCGTAATTGCTTTGAACGCACTTTACGTTTACGCCCGTTTCTTTAGCGGCGAGTTTTACGTATTTTTTTAGCGCGGCGTAATTTTCTTTTCCGTATAATTCGGGCTCTCTCACGCCGAGCATATTTAGATTAACGCCGTTTATTACAAGAATCTTCATAAGCCTTTATAACTCCTTTTACCGTTTCGGTCAAGTCGCCGTCGTTTTTAACCCGCGCGTCCTTGACTTTTTCGTAAATATCTTTTCTTTCTTTATAAAGCGCGACGATACCCTTGCTTTGCGACAACGGTCTGTCTTTACCCGTAAGCAAACTCAAATCGCGGTCTATCAAGATAAGCGAACCGTTGCGTTTTAACGCTTCTACGTTTTCTTCTCTCAATACCGCGCCGCCGCCCGTTGCCAAAACTATTCCGCTCTTTTTAGCAGCGTCCTTTATCACCGCCGTTTCTATATCGCGAAAAGCCTTTTCACCGCTTTCTTTAATAATTTCGGCGGGTGTTTTTCCGACGACCGAAAAAATCTCGTCGTCGGTATCTACGAACGATCTTCCCGTTTTTGAGGCTATCGCTTTTCCAACGGTAGTTTTTCCCGACGACGGCATTCCGCAAAGAACGATATTGCCCCTTTTTACCGTAATATCCGCGACGATTTTTTCCGCGTCGTCTTTCGTATGCGCTTGATTAGACCAAATATCCTCGGCAAGCAACGCTTGTTCTACGAGCATCGGCAAGCCGTTAGAAGTTATCAAGCCGCGCTTTTCCGCGTCGGACAGCAGTTTCGTTTTGAACGGATTATATATAAAGTCGAAAACCGCATTCAACTTCTTAAACCCGCCTACGTCTATCGGCGCGGCGTCTGTATCGGGGAACATTCCGACGGGCGTAGCGTTTATAAACACTTCGGCGTCGGCGGCTTTTTCGTAACAGTTAGCGTAGTTTATCTCTCCCGAACGACTTATTACGAGAATTTTTTTCGCTCCGTTTTTCTTAGCGCAATACGCCGCGGTTTGTCCCGCGCCGCCCGTACCCGCGATAAGAACGACTTTACCTCGAAGGCTTACGCCCTTTCGCGCGAGCATATATTCCGCACCGCCGATATCCGTGTTATAACCGTAAAGTTTGCCGTCTTTTTTCATTACGGTGTTTACGCTTCCCGTTTCACGCGCTTCTTCCGACAGAAAATCGCATAAAGAAGCCGCACGCTTTTTATACGGTATCGTTACGTTAAAGCCGTCGTATTCGCGTTTGCGGAAAAACTCGTCCGTCTCGCTCTCCGTCAATTCTTTCAGCACGTAGTCGTACCCTTTCGCGTTATGTATATCGCAAGAATAACTGTGCGATAATTTTTTACCGATTAGACAATATCTCATTGTATCTCTTTATACGCTCCGAGGAATTGGAATTTATCCGAGTTGTTTTCCAAATCCGCTATCATACTAAGCGCGGAAGCGTCGTTTACGTCGCCCTCGAAATCGAAGTAGAACATAAACTCGAAATCCGTGTTAGGCACGGGGCGACTCTCTATCTTGGTAAGGTTAAGTCCCAAAGCGGAAAAACGGTTAAGCGCGGATGCAAGACTGCCCGCTCTGTGCGGCAAGGTCGTCATAACGCTTATCTTGTCGCTCCCCGAAAATATCTCCGCGTTTTTGCCTATACAGATAAATCTCGTATAGTTGCTCGACTCGTCTTGAACGGAACGTTCCAAAATTTTAAGTCCGTAAAGTTCCGCACAGTCGTAAGAACACAACGCGCCGAGGGTTTTGTCGTCCGACTCCGCGACGGTTTTAGCCGCAACCGCGGTATTCGCCGCTTCGTCGGCAAAGTATTTACGCGCTTTGATATACCCGTCGCATTGTTTCAACGCTTGCGGGTGGGATATTACGCGTTTAATATCCGACACTCTCGCGCCCGTTTTGCCCACGAGACAATGTTCTATCTTTAACTTTATAGCGCGGACTATATGAAAGTTATGTTTTTTCATAAGGTCGTACACTTCCGATACCGAACCCGCCGTACTGTTTTCTATCGGCAGTACTCCGTATTCGCAGAGCCCGCTTTCCACCGCGGAAAACACGCCCTCGAAGTTCTTAAAATACGTTATGTCGGTAACGGGGAACAGTTTTTTCGCCGCCGCTCCGCCGTAAGAACCTTTAACGCCTTGGCACGCCACCGCGGCGCGCGCGGGCATTTTTTCAAGACCTCCCGCCGTTAGCGATTTGAGTTTTTCCACCGTCGCGGAAACGCCGCCCGTTATCTCGTTTTGATAGGCTTTACTCGTCGCGAAAATCGCCGAATACAATTCTTTGAGATAAATTTTCTCGTTGTCGGGCAAGTCTTGCGTTAAGCGGTATACGACCGCGTTTTCGCGTTCCGCGTCTAAAACCGGTATACCGTTTTGCTTTTTTATCTTCGCGACTTCGCCGCAAAGGTTCATTCTTTTGACGAACAGTTTTTTTATTTCGTCGTCGGTCTCGTTGATTTTTTCTCTTACGTCTTTAAGTTTATCCATAAAAAACTCCCGTTTTATTTTACTATATCGGTAAGCGCGATACACACCGCGCTCTCTATACAAGGCACCGCGCGCGGCACAATGCACGCGTCGTGTCTGCCTTTAATTTCTATCTCGCAATCTTGTCCCGTCAATAAATCTACGGTACGTTGTTTCTTGCCTATCGACGGAGTGGGGCGCATAGCAACGCTTAACAGTATCGGCGCGCCGTTAGATATTCCGCCGTTTATCCCGCCCGCGCGATTAGTCCTAAATCCTATACCGCCGTTTATCGAGTACGGCTCGTCGTTCGCCTCCGAACCGCGCATAGCGCATAAATCGAATCCGTCGCCGAATTCTACGCCCTTTACCGCGGGAACGGAATATATAAGCGAGGATATTTTACCCTCTAACCCGCCGAAAAGATTATCGCCGAACCCGCCTTTTAAGCCGAATACCGCGCACTCTATCTTGCCGCCGACGGAATCTTTTTCCGACTTAGCCGCCGCAATCTCCTCGAGCATTTCACCCTTTTTATCGAGCGAAGGATAGCCGCCGTCGTCGCGTGCTTTAACTATTTCTTCCGCGCTTAATTTTTGCGTTTTATAACTTGCACCCTTAACGTTACCCGTTTGCGACACGTACGCGTATACGTACACGCCCTTGCGCTCTAAATACTGCTTGCAAATTCCGCCAACGACGCATAACGGCGCGGTAAGCCGTCCCGAAAACCGTCCGCCGCCCGAAAAATCGAGTACGCCGTCCTTAAAATGCCACGCGAGATCGGCGTGAGACGGACGAGGTTTTCCGTACAATTCGTTGTAATCGGAACTCTTCACGTTGGTATTTTCTATATAGAAAGCGTAATCGCCATCCGCCGTTCCTTCGGTTAATCCGTCGAAAACGGGAATATCCGCTTCACGCCTCGCGGTGGAAAACACCCCGCCGCTCGCCTTTCTGCGCTCTAAAAAATCGGATAACGCGTTAAAATCTATTTGCGTTTTAGGCATATTTCTAACGTTTGCGCCGATACGGGCGGAATGTGATTCGCCGTAAATCTCTATCTCTATTTTTTCGCCTTTATAAATCGACATCGCACGAACCTCCGAGTTTACCGTAATCTTCGTAAAAAGCGGGATAAGATTTTTTTACCGCTTCCGCACACGCCACGACGGACTCGCCAGTCGCGTACGCCGCCAGAATTGCCGCCGACATAGCCGTTCTGTGATCGTTCCCGCTATCGAACGCAAAGCCTTTCGGCTCGCCGCCGACCACGCGTATACTTTCGCCGTCGAACGACGCCTTTATTTGTGCCGCGTTAAGCAATCCCGTTATCGCGCTTATTCTATCGCTCTCTTTGTATTTGAGATTTTTAACGCCGTAAAAGACGCTCTCCCCGTCCGCGAACGCCGCCGCGACGGATATTATCTGAACCAAGTCGGGGATATTTTCACAATTTAAGTTTATAGGTTTAAGTTTACCGTTTTCGGGCTTTTTAACCGTTACGCCGTCTCGGATCACGTCGACCGTCGCGCCGAACTTGCGCAAAACGTCGAGAATTTGCATATCGCCTTGCAAGGAATTTGCGTTAAGCCCATTCATCGTAACCGCGCCGCCTATCGCGCCGCCCGTCAACGCAAACGCCGCACCCGACCAATCGCCCTCCGTTTCAACGATATTCGGCAAGCGGTAGTTTTGCCCGCCCGAGATAAAATATCCGTCCGAAGTTTCGCGAACTACGACGCCGCTTTTTCGTATTACGCTTAAAGTAACGTCGGTATACGGCTTACTCACGCGCTCGCCCGTTATCACGATTTCGCAATCTTCGCCGAGCAACGGTAGTGCAAGCAACAAGCCCGTTACGTACTGAGAACTCACCCCGCCGTCGACGACGAACGTTCCGCCTCGCGGTTTGCCGTTAAAGTTGAATCCGTCGACGCGAACGCCGTGAGATTTAAGACTCTCCGCTAGCGCGCCGCAAGGACGAGACAAGAGTTTTTCAGTACCCGTGAACGTCGCGTTTACGCCGAGCGCGGCGGCTACGGGTATTAAAAATCTTAAAGTCGAGCCGCTCTCGTCGCAATTTACGACGGCAGTTTTTGCGGGGAAAAATCCGCGAACGGTAAAATCTCCGTTATCTATAACGCAGTCCGCGCCGAGCGATTTAAGTGCGTTCGCCGTCGCTATCACGTCTTTGGAACTACCGACGTTTTTAACCGTTCTATTCCCGCCCGACAAGCACGCGACGATCATTAATCTGTGTGCGTAAGATTTCGACGGAGGAGCGACAATCGTTCCCGAAAGTCGCGACGGAATTATTCTCGCGTTCATACGCCTACACCGCCTTTTATTAAAAATTCTTCCACGCTTTCGACGGGAACTTTGACGAATTCCGTCTTTAACGCTTTATTTATAAGCACGAAGTCAACGCCGCTGCCGTCGTTTTTTTTGTCGGACGCGATAACTTTCGCCAAGTCTTTCGCCGAATAACCGAAAGACAAATCGGGGAAAATACTAAGCCTTTCGCGAAGCGTTTCGACCTCTTTATCGTTTAAGCCGAAGTACGCCGCCGACAAGGCTATCGCCGCGCTTACTCCTTTCGCCACGCACACGCCGTGAGGAACGGTAAAATTCGATAATTTTTCTATCGCGTGTCCGACGGTATGTCCGAAGTTTAAAACCTTGCGTTCGCCGCTTTCCTTTTCGTCTCTAAATACGACGCCCGCCTTTATTTTAAGGCAGTTATAAATAAGTTCTTCCGTGATAACGCCGTCCGTTTTCACGTTTTCTCCGCCGAGAAGGTACGCGTATTTAACGACTTCGCCCATACCGCTTTGCTTTTGATCGGCATCGAGCGTTTTTAAGAAGTCGAGATTTATATACACTCCGTCGGGTTGATAAAACGTACCGCATAAATTTTTTCCGACGTCGAGATTAACGGCAGTCTTGCCGCCGACGGAAGAGTCAACCGCCGATAAAAGCGTGGTAGGTACGGCGAAGAGTTTAATCCCGCGCATATACGTCGAAGCAACGAACGCGCCGAGATCTCCGACCATACCGCCGCCGAAAGTTACGACGCAATCTTTGCGCGTGAACCCGTGCTTTGCCATACCGTTAAGCAACGTGGCGAAATTTTCGAGATTTTTACTACTCTCCCCGCTCTTTACCGTAAACAAAACCGTCTTTTTCCCGTTAAGTGCGGAAGAGAGAGCCGCGCCGTGCAAGCGGTAAGCCGTTTCATCCGCGACGACGGCGACGTTTTCGCCCAAGAGCGGATATATTTTTTCCTTGAAACCGTCAAACCCCGTCGTTATCGTAACGTCGTAAGTCTTAGACGCGTTCACCGTCAGTTTAAGCATCGGTTTTGCCTCCTTTAACGTCTACGGCGATTTTTCTGTCGCTACCCTCTTTTAGCAACCGTTTAAGCGTTTTTTCGTCTCGCGCGACAATCGCCGTTAGGTACGCGTTTAGCCGTTCTATAAGTCCCGACAGTTCGCCGCCGAGATAATCCGCGTTAGCCGTCATAAGCCCTGCCCACATATCGGGATCGAGCCTCGCTACACGCGTTAAGTCTTTATAACTTCCCGCCGAAAACCCGTCGTGTTTTTCCGCGCAATCGCTTTTAATGAACGCGTTAGACACGACGTGGCACAACTGCGAAGTAAAAGCGATCATTTCGTCGTGTTGTTCCGCGGAGCAAATCTCGATTTTCTTAAAGCCCGCCGAGAGATAAAAGTCGCCCGTGGCGCGCAACGCATTTTCGCTCGCGTTCACGTTTACGAGAATCATAGAGGCGTTATCGAATAAATCGGATTTAGAATGTTCTATCCCCGACAGTTCTCTACCCGCCATCGGGTGTCCGCCGATAAATACGACGTCGGGATATTTTTCCGCATACTCGCGCATTAACGCCGTAACCGTGCGCTTTATTCCGCAAAAATCCGTTACAGTCGCCCCGCGCTTCAATCTCGGCACGAACGTTTCTAAAAGCCCCGCGATTTTATCCGGCGTTACCGCGAGAATAAGAACGTCTAACTCGGATACGTCGCCGACTTCCATCTCGCGGTGAATAGCCGACAGTTCTTTCGCTTTTTCTATCGTTTTTTCGCAAACGTCGTAACCGTATACGACGCAATCCGTATTTTTAACGAGCGTTCTTCCGAAAGATCCGCCCATAAGTCCTAACCCCGCAATGCCGACGTTCATTTGCTCTCTCCTTAAACTATTTCTTTCTTTCCGCAAAGCGGCAACATAACGTTGACGGAACGTACTATATCTTCGAATTGATCGGGACGAACCGACTGTGCGCCGTCGCAAAGCGCGTGAGGCGGATCGTTGTGGACTTCTATCATAAGCCCGTCGGAACCCGCGCCCACCGACGCGAGCGACAACGGCTTAACGAGCCGCGCAAGCCCCGACGCGTGAGACGGATCGACGATGACGGGCAAGTGAGTGAGTTCTTTTAATACGGGTATCGCGGACAAGTCGAGGGTATTTCTCGTATACGGTTCGAAAGTTCTTATTCCGCGTTCGCATAAAATAACGTCTTTGCTGCCCTCGCTCATAACGTATTCCGCACTCATAAGCCATTCTTCTATCGTATTGCAAAATCCGCGTTTAAGAAGTACGGGTTTGCCCGTTTTTCCTACTTCTTTTAACAGTTCGTAATTCTGCATATCGCGCGCGCCTATCTGTATAAGGTCGACGTCGCGGAACATATCTATATGATTTACGCTCATAATCTCGGTAACGATGGGAAGCCCCGTTTCTTCTTTCGCTTTAAGCAAGAGTTTAAGTCCCTGCTCTCTCAAACCTTGGAAAGAATACGGCGAAGTTCTCGGCTTAAACGCGCCGCCGCGGAGCAACGTCGCGCCCGCTTTTTTAACTTCCTCCGCAACGAACACTATCTGCTTTTCCGTTTCGACGGAACACGGCCCCGCGATTATCGCGAAGTTGTCTCCGCCGATTTTCGCGTCGCCGATACTGACGACGGTGTCCTCGGGGTGAAATTTGCGATTGGCGAGTTTAAAAGGCTCTTGTATACGCTTAACGTTTTCAACGATGTCGAGCGATCTCAAAAGATCGATGTCGATTTTACTCGTATCGCCGACGAGCCCTAAAATAGTCGAATGGTCGCCTCGGCTTAAATCGACGTTTAAGCCTTGTTTTTTCACCCACCCGACGAGGTTGTCGAGTTGTTCTTTTTCGCAATCTTTTTTTACGATGATAATCATATTTATATAACTCCTTGAAATTACGACGTTATTTGTCGGAAAACCGTCCGTAGCAAATAAAAAAGACCGTTTGCATCAGCAACCGGTCGTATGTACGCACAATAAATTACGCAAGCGCAAAATAACCGGTATCGTCAATACGGTCTAAAGTAAAATGCGTAATAAAATTGATAAGAACTTGCTTTAACGGACATAATATCTCCTATTTCCATTTTGAGTATAATGCTTTTTTATTATAAAGTCAAACGATTTTAAGCGGTTTATTAAAAAAATTTCGAAAATTTTTGCCGCACGGTTACGCCTCGTCCGAGTTTTCGGAAGTCGACTTTTCGCCGTTCGATATTTTCCGTTCGACGAAGTTAAACAGCGCGGGATAACCCGCGACGACTATAAGCGCGGTGAAAAAATACTTAAAGAGTTTGCCTACATGTTCGCCGAGCGGATCGAATACGAGCGGCAACAATACGCCGTAAAAAAGCAACGTTACCGCAACGCCGACGATAAAACGCAAAACTTTAATTTTCGCGCCGTCGGGAGTCGTAAAACGAATAAACCGCCGCTCTAAAAGCCAACCGACGAAAAAGCCGATAAACAAACCGTAACTTCTGTAACAATCCGTTTTCATCTCGTACGGATCGGCGAGCAAGTTCCCCGCGGCGTCGAAGTCTTTCGGATACGGCTTAAACTCGAACGCGATAATCGCGATTATTCCCGCCGCGACGGCGATTACCGCAACGAGAATATCCTTTTGGGGATTGCGTTCGATAAACTTCGACAAAAGCGAGCAAAGATACATAACGGTGAACGATGAAGCCGCCGCCGCAAGCACGTCCCATATCGTATGCACGCCGAGATAGTTACGGGTAAACGCTATAAACGCGACGAAAAGCAAGCAACACGCGGATAGAACCTTGCGCCGTTTTCTCTGCCACACCGCCACGCCGCCGAAAACGGTGGAAGCGTTCGTCGTATGCCCGCTCGGAAAAGAATACCCCGTCGCGCCCGCAACCGCCTTTTTGTACGGGTGTATTTCGGGATACAAAACCGACGGACGGTACACGCAACAAACGTTTTTTATCGACTGATTGACGAAGTATGCGGAAGAAAAACTCATCGCCATAAAAGTTCCCGAACGTTTATCTAAACACCAATAAATAAGCGCTGGTATTATTATGCCGAACGCGCCGCCCGCGTAGTCGGATATCAAATATATAAGCGTATTGAAAAACTCGCTTGCGCCCTCGCGCAAATTTTGCAAAAATAATAAATATTCCATTACGTTCTCACGATTATTATTAAACTATGCGTTTTATTTTGCCGAAACGGCAACGGTAACTTCTAAACGACTGCACGTTAACGGCGGGTAAAAACACCTATATACGCCGTCGCGCTTATATCTCTTTTGCATATTACGCCCTCTTTTTCTTAAACGCGTTAATCAGCACGAACACGCCGATTAAAACGACGACGGATATCACCGTTACCGCAACGCACGCGCCGACTTTTACGTCGTTTCCGAAAAACTTCAACGTGCAATCGACGCTCTCTTTTATGCCGTCTATCACTTCGGGCGGAAAACCTTTACTCTCCATTTCGCGGAAAGCCCCCGCAAGTGCGCGATTCTTTATAAGCGAAGTAGCGTAAGTCCCCGGTAGAAAACCTAAGACGTTTCTAAGCCCCGTTCCGAACTGCGATACGGGCATATACGCGCCGCATATAAACCCGTACCCCGCCGACACGATTGTTCCCACCGCCGACATTTGCCCCTGCGTCGACAAAAAGCAGTTGACGATGGACGATAACGCCGTGCCGAACAAAGACAACAAACACACGTCAGCGATTAATAGACATACGTCGCCGAACGACGAGAACCAGCCGACGAACGCGAGATAAACGAGCCCCACCGCCAACGCCACCGTGCACACGATAAGCGTATTAACGAGCGTTCCGAAATAATACGAAAGCGACAAAACGCTCTTTTTTACGGGAGAAACGAGCAAGTCTTTTCTAACTCCGTTATACTTGTCTTGCACCATTATAAGGTTAGAACAAAACGCGACGGTAACGCAACTCACCGCAAGCAAAGAAGCGACGAGCATTGCGCCCACCATTCCGTTAATTATCTCGTCGAGTCCATCAAAGGTTACGTTCTCGGGTATCGACGATGCAAACGAATCTTTATAAACGTTAGCAAGGAACGTCGCGTATAAGACGAGTAATATCAAAGGCGTTATTATAGAAGAAAAGAACATGCCTTTGTCCTTAAAAAACAGTTTAACGTTTCTTTTCGTCAAAGCGAAAAAGGTTTTCATCTCAATTTACCCCCGTAAGTTTTTTGCCCGTAACGGTCAAGAACACGTCGTCCATTTTACCTTTCGTAATTTCGAAGTCGACGAACGCGTCGGGATTGTTCATAATAAGTTTTTTCGCCTCTTCGGTGTTTTTCACGGTTATTTTCGCCGCGCCGTTTATAAACTCGCAAGGTTTATTAAGCGCGCGAATTTTATCTTCGTCGGCATTATAAACGGTAACGTAATCGTCGGCGTATTGATTTTTAAGCGCGATAGGCGTTCCTTCCGCGGCGATTTTCCCGCCGTCTAAAATAATGACGTAATCGGCTTCCGTCGCCTCTTCCATATAATGCGTCGTTAAAAACACGGTCATTTTGCGTTGTTTTCTGAGCGAATCCACCACGCTCCACAGCGTTTTACGAGTTTGCGGATCTAACCCCGTCGTCGGTTCGTCCAAAATAAGAATTTCGGGGTCGTTTATAAGCGCGCGTGCGACGTCTATTCTTCTGCGTTGTCCGCCCGACAGTTTTCCCACCGTTCTGCCGAGTAAATCGTTAAAATCCAATAGGCTCGCAAGTCCCGCGATTTTATCGTCCGCCGCCTTGCCGCAAATTCCGTATAACGCCGCGCGCGAACGTAAATTGTCTTTTACGGTAAGTGCGGAATCGAGAACGGAATTTTGAAACACGACTCCGATTTTAGCGATCGCCTCGGTTAAATTCTCGTCGATATCGCAACCGCCGACTATTACTTTGCCGCCGTCCTTTTCGAGCGAACCGCACATAATAGATATGGTAGTCGACTTTCCCGCGCCGTTTACGCCTAAAAAAGCAAACAGTTCGCCGCGTTTAACCTTAAAGGACAAATCGTTTACCGCGACGACGTTCTTAAACGTTTTTCTAAGCCGCGATATTTCTATGACGTTTTCCATAAAAAACTCCGATAAACTTAATATCTATAAAAAGTATATATCTTTTTTAAGTAAAATGCAACAACTCGCAGTTGTTTTTCTTATTTAATTTTTTGTATTTGTCCGCACTTTTACAAATCCTCGACCGATAAAAAAAGTCTTTACACGTCGAAAAAAATACGAAACCACACTTATAAAACTTCCGCTATCGGAAATATACGCTATAAAAACCTCGGATTCGATTTTCTTCTTAACGCGTCGCAACCGTGCGCTTCGCACATACCGCAAGCCATTCCGTCTATTATTACTTTCGTTTCGTACGTATATACGCCTCCTTTTTATTTTAAACGCCGCGTCTCCGCCGAACGGCGGAGACGCGTAAAACTTTATTTTTCTTTTGGTTGACGTAAGTTTTTACAAGCGTTGCAATGCGCGCAATCGCCGCCGCAATCGCAAGAGCATTTGCCCTTCTTTTTGTTCACGTACGCCGTAACCGATACGCCTACTACGATCGCGGAGCACGCGATTATCAAGATAATTTCGGGAACACCCATAACCTTACGCTTTTTTGCGGGCAAGCGTACCCTTGTTTTTCATAACGATCACGATAGTAACTATTGCAACTACCGCCGCCCAAATAAACGCGCTCCACCAAGCCGTACCGATAGTGTATATCATAGCGGATACGATATAAGAAGTAGCGAGCCAGAATACGAGCGTCCATCTATACGTCTTTTTGTTCGCAAGTTCGCCCTTAGCCGTGGCAACCGCCGCAAAGCACGGAATAGTCGTCATATTGAAGGCTATAAAGGATATAAGCGCAGGTATCGAAACGTTGGTGGCGAGTATCATCGCTTGAACGGCGTCGACGCCTTCTTCCGCGGCAATATCCAAACCGCCTAATTCAAGTCCCGCAACCGCAACCAAGCAAGCCGCGAGAGTCGCGAACGTGCTTATTACGTTTTCTTTCGCGATAAGTCCCGCTACGACGGCGACGACGAACACCCAACCGAACTCGCCGAGTTGGCTTCCGAAGCCGAGCGGAGTAAATATCGGTTGTACGAGCATACTTATTCCCGCGAGAATACTGTCGTTGATTTCTTCGTCCGCGAGGAATTTCCAACCGAACGAGAAGTGCGTAAGCACCCAAATCACGATCGTCGACGCGAGTATAATGGTAAACGCTTTTTTAACGAAGTGTTTCGTTTTATCCCACAAGTGCGCCATAAGGTTTTTGAACTGCGGCGCGTGATACGACGGAAGTTCCATTATAAACGGAGGAGTTTCGCCTTTCAACGTCGTACTTCTCATTAAAAGCACCGCTACGATAGCCGTGATAATACCCAACAAGTACATAGCGTACGTAATTAAGTCCGCGCTGCCTACGCCGAAGTACGCAACGATTGCGCCCGCAACCGCGGTAAGTATAGGCAATTTCGCGCCGCAAGAGAAGAAAGGTATTACTCTGACCGTCGCCGTCTTTTCTTTTTCGTCGGCGAGAGTTCTCGTATTGATCATTGCGGGAACGGAACAACCGAAGCCCATAATCATCGGCAAGAACGCTCTGCCCGACAAACCGAATTTTCTGAACATTCTGTCGAGAATGAACGCTATACGCGCCATATATCCCGAATCCTCTAATATAGAGAAGAACAAGAATAGCACGAGTATCGGGGGCAAGAAGGAAAGCACCGCCGCAAGACCTTCGATAATACCGTCGTTGATTAAGCCTACCGCCCAATCCGCCATACCGATGGCTTCTACGCCCGTTTTAACCCATTCGAACACTTCGCCGACTATCATATCGTTCCAGATATTGTTGATAATAACGCCGGGCGAATACACTGCCCCGTCGTAAACGGTGGCGAGCCATCTTACGCCGTAATTTATCGGTTCGCCGTCGACGACGAGTCCTATTTCTTCTAACGAAGGCATAGAGAATATCGAGCCGAGATAGAAAAGGTTTTCCGAAAACGTCAAGTGGAATATCGCGAAAAGTATAACCAAGAAAATAGGAATACCCCATATCTTGTGAGTAAGAACTTTATCCGCTTTATCCGACTTAGACATTTTGACTTTTTCTTTATTTTTTCTCTGCAAGACGGGCGCGAAGTTTTTGGATATGTACTTATATCTGCCGTCCGCAACCAACGCTTCGAAGTCCGTTCCGAAAACGTCGTCGGTGAAAGTCTCCTTAAACTCCTTCACCATTTTAAGCGTTTCTTTGTGCATATCCGCTTCGATTTCGTCCTCTTCTACGAGTTTAACCGCATGGAATAAGGGGTTATCGACGTTCTGTCCCGAAAGCGCGATTTTAACGTCTCCGATTAAGTGCGCAATCGCGGAATTAGCGAGAACGGTTTCGCCCTTTCTCGGAGTTTTGCTTACCGAATAAGCACGTTCCATAAGGTCTTTTAAGCCCGTTTCTTTTAACGCCGAGATTTTAACGACGGGAACACCGAGTCTCTTTTCGAGTTCTTTTTCATCGATCTTGTCGCCCGCTTTTTCAACGGCGTCCATCATATTGAGCGCGACGACGACGGGAACGTCTATTTCCATAATCTGCGTGGTGAGATAAAGGTTACGTTCTAAGTTCGTAGCGTCGACGATGTTAATAACGCAATCGGGCTTTTCGTCTAAAATATAATTTCTCGCAATGACTTCTTCGGGCGTATACGGAGATAACGAGTATATGCCGGGGAGGTCGACTATCGCGATGGGTTCGGCGCATTTTTTATAAACGCCGTCGCGTTTATCTACCGTAACGCCGGGCCAGTTGCCGACGTGCGCGGTTGAACCCGTCAAACTGTTAAATAGCGTAGTTTTACCGCAGTTAGGGTTACCCGCTAATGCAAATCTTTTCATTACGCTTTTACCTCCGCTTTGACGCATACCGCTTCGGTTTTACGAAGCGTTAATTCGTACCCTCTCACCGTTATTTCGATTGGATCTCCGAGCGGTGCTTTTTTACGCATATATACTTCGGCACCGGGGGTTATCCCCATATCGAACAAACGTCTTTTAATTTTGCCTTCGCCGCCAACGGT
>CAZNWP010000031.1:0-3549 GCA_964576995.1 uncultured Christensenella sp.
TTCTGTAAACGATTTTGCTTTCGTAAAGTTCGTCGGTTAAGTGCGAGAAAATTTCCGCGGGGAGTTCGACTCTGACGCCGATGTCGACGCGGTTCGATTTAGTCGGAATACCGAGTTTTTCGCATAACGACTGCATCCAATTGCTTCCGCTTCTGCCTACGGAAACTATGCAATATTTACTGTAAAACTCTCCGTTCTTTGCGATAACTTTATATTTGT
The DNA here is from genome assembly GCA_964576995.1 of uncultured Christensenella sp. Classification (GTDB taxonomy): domain Bacteria; phylum Bacillota; class Clostridia; order Christensenellales; family Borkfalkiaceae; genus UBA1259. Next base: position 220 of record CAZNWP010000031.1, read on the forward strand.
CGCCGTCCTTTTGAATGTCCGTTACGGGCGTATCGAAGAACGTATCGACTTTGTTTTTGAGTTTTTCGTTGAGGTTTTGCAAAACGACGTAGTTTTTATCCGTACCGAGATGTCTGACTCTCGCGTCTAAGAGGTTAAGTTTGTTTTGCAAGCACGTCTTTTTTAAGTGCGTGTTGGCAGTCGAATACATTTTAGTACCCATTCCGCCGTTTTCCATATTGATTACGTCGACGTACTCCATAAGATTAACCGCTTCGCGTTTGCCGATATGCTCGTGTAAACTTCCGCCGAAAGCGTTGGTTATGTTGTACTTGCCGTCGGAGAACGCGCCCGCTCCGCCGAAACCCGACATGATCGAGCAAGACTTGCAGTTTACGCAACTCTTAACCTTAACTCCGTCGATGGGGCATTTGCGCTTTTCGAGCGAATGACCTAAGTCGAACATTGCCACTTTAAGGTTCTTGTCGGATTTTGCGAGTTCGTAGGCGGCGTAAATACCGCCCGGACCCGCGCCTACTATAATAACGTCGTATGTCATATTAACTCCTTTTCGGGCGTAAAAACAACCCGAACGATATTTTATCACATTAAGCGTTTTTTTTCAATCTTTTTTAAGCAGATTTTTATTTTATCGTTATATATTTGCTAAATTTTAAAAAAAGCGGTAGAATAGAGGCAAGGAGGTGTACTATGAAAATTACGCTCAATCCCGACGAAACCGTCGTAAAAGCCGTTCAAGAGGGGTTAAAATTGAAAGGCGGCTATTGTCCGTGCCGACTTAAAAAAACCGAGGATAATAAATGTATGTGCAAAGAATTTCGCGATCAAATAAAAGATCCCGACTTCGAGGGGTATTGCCATTGTAAATTGTATTATAAATCTAAATAGCGCGAATATTTTCGTTATACGTGCGGCGCGGCGAGTTTATCGCCGCGCCGCGAACTTTTTAACGGGAGATTTACGATTATAAATTAAAAGCGTTGATTTTAAATTTTTTTTGCGTTATAATTAAAACGGTTGTTGTAAAACGCGTGTTTTAGTATAAAACGGAAGTTTGACGATTGCTACGCCGTTAAAGGCAACGATAAATTATATCGTCGGAGAGAGAATTATGCCGCCAAAACCTAAATTTACGAGAGAAAGAATAATCGAAGTCGCGCTCGACTTGGTGTCGGAAAGCGGGATAGAAAGTCTTACCGCTCGCGAACTCGGCGTAAGACTCGGCAGTTCCGCGCGTCCGCTATTTACCGTGTTCGACGGAATGGACGAATTGCAAGCGGAAGTTTGCGTCGCGGCTGTGAAACGTTTTGAAAACTTCGTACCTCACGGGGTGGAAGATATGCCGTATTTCAAGCAAGTTGGAATGAAAATGATTTTCTTCGGTTTAGAATACCCTAAATTGTATCGGTTGCTTTTTATGCGGGAAAACGAGAGCGCGAGTTCGTTCGAAGATATTTTCGGCAATTTAGGCGCGACTGCGGTAAAATGTATAAAAACGATAGAAAAGGAATACTCGCTAAGCGAAGAAAACGCTAAAACGCTGTTCGAACATACGTGGATTCACACTTTCGGAATAGGTGCGTTGTGCGCGACGGGCGCGTGCGTTTTTTCGCGCGAGCAAATATCCCAAATGCTTACGCAAGACTTTACGGCAATGCTTGCGATGCTTAATAATAAACGATAAATACGGTTTAATTATATCGGAGGTGTATAAAAATGAGTAAATCTATTTGCGGCGTGAATTGCGCAGAATGTCCGAGTGTGAAAAATTGCAAGGGTTGCGCGGAAACGAAGGGGAGTCCTTATGGGAAACGATGCTTTATCGCGAATTACGTATTGACGGGTTGCGCGGAAAAATATCAAGAGTTTAAGCAAAATCTTATAACCGAGATAAACGCGTTAAAAATCGACGGAATGGAAGAAGTTAAAGAACTTTACCCGCTCGTCGGCAACTTCGTCAATCTCGAATACCCGTTGCCTAACGGCGAAAAAGTTAAAATGCTGAACGACGACGAAATATATCTCGGCGCGCAAGTTAAAAATTCGTTCGACGAAAGCGGTAAATCGTGTTACGGAGTCGTCGCGCGGGAGAGTTTTATTCTCGTGTGCGAGTACGGCGAAGGCGGGACGTATCCCGAAATCGTCGTGTTTAAGAGAAGGTAAACCGTCGCGGCCGTTAAAATTATATAATCCACGGTAAAATAAGGAAGAAATTATGTTAAACATTCGTTTAGAAAGAAAAGAGGACGAACGCGAGGTCGAAAATTTAGTGAGAGACGCGTTTTATAACGTCTACCGTGCGGGATGTTTAGAACATTACGTTCTTCACCGTTTAAGAGATTGTTTGGATTTTATTCCCGAACTTAACTTCGTTTTAGAAAAGGAGGGACAAATTTTTTAGTGCGGAGCGTGTAACGAGCAAATATATTCTTCTTTGGAAAAATATAGGAGCGAGCGGTAAAGACGATATAGTTTTATCGTTTGGCGAGGCGGAGAAAATCGCGGGCGTGCCGCTCGATCACTCGTTTTTAAGTTGTAAAAAAAGGCGTTTAGTTACGGCTATAAAGTAGATAAAATATCGATTAAAGCGCGAACGGTGAGTTTTAGAAAAATGAAAAACGCGATAGTAATATATATTCACGGCAGGGGCGGAAACGCGAAAGAGGTGGAACGTTATAAACCGTCGTTTGACGGTTGCGACGTGATAGAGTTTAATTATAAATCGACTACGCCGTAGGAAGCGGAAAGCGAGTTTTCGCGTGCGTTAGATAAATTGACGAGGGGGTATAAATCGGTGATTTTAATCGCGAACGGTATCGGCGCGTATTTTGCCATGTCCTCACTTTTTGATAAGCGTATCGACGAAGCGTTTTTTATATCGTCCGTCGTCGATATGGTAAAACTTATAGAAAATATGACGGCGGCGGCAAACGTAACGAAAGAGGAATTGCGCGATAAAGGCGAAATACCGACGGCGTTTGGCGAAACGTTGTCGCAAAAATATTACGAGTACGCGCAAGCGCAAGAAATCGTTTGGAACGTTCCTACGCGCGTACTATACGGCGAAAATGATAATTTAACGGATAGAGAAACGATCGAGGCGTTCGCAAAAAAATCGGCGCGACTCTCACCGTAATGCAAAACGGTGAGCATTGGTTTCATACGGAAGAGCAACTCGCCTTTCTAACCTCTTGGTTCGCTATAATCGAGTGATTTTCGCGATCACAAAGATAAACTAAGATACAAGATTTGTTACCCGACTTAACTAAATTATAGTCGGGTAAAAATTTTTTAAAATAATACGCGTAAATTGTTGTAAATTATTTTCAT
>CAZNWP010000031.1:3559-13494 GCA_964576995.1 uncultured Christensenella sp.
CATATATGATAAAATAAAGAAAAAATAAATCCAAAAAATAAAAAATTATTTTCACAAATCCGTTATTTTGCGTTTAAGTTGAGTAAATCGGGTAATTAAACGGAATAAAAATACGGAGAACGCGTTACGGGTTTTAATGCGGAAATAAAAAGAATTAATAGTTCTTTTTAATAAAAATTATCGTTATATATTAAAGGAGTTGTATTATGAAAAACATTTACACGATGTCTATGGACGAAGTAAAGGAAAACGCGAAAATCAAACTCAACGTTTGCGATCACGAAGTCGATATGTACTGGAAAGTCGCAATCGAAGTGCTTGAAACGATCGATGCGAACAATAAGAAGGGAAAGACCACGTTTATGATCGTTCCCTACGGTCCTCTCGGTCCGTACTTCAGAATCGTTTACCTTGTAAATAAGTACAGAGTAAGTTTGAAAAACTGCGTGTTCTGTAATATGGACGAATACTTAACCGACGATAAAAAGTTTATCGCGAAAGACGATCCTCTTTCTTTCCGCGGCGGTATGGATAGAATTTTCTATTCGCAGATTGACGAAGAACTTAACGTTCTTCCCGAAAACAGATATTTCCCCGATCCCGAAAATCCCGATATCGTTTTGCAGTTAATCGAAAAGTACGGCGCACCCGATATGGTTTTCGGCGGGGTAGGCATCAACGGACATTACGCGTTTAACGAACCGCCTTACGGAGACGAGCCTTGCACGAACGAAGAATTTAAAAACCGTCAAACTCGCGTTTTGGAAGTTTCGAGAGAGACGCGTACCATTAACGGGTTTATGAATGCCGGCGGCAACTTTAACGCGATTCCGAAGTATTGCATTACCGTCGGAATGAAAGAAATGTTTATGGCGAAAAAGGTGCTTATGTGTATGCCGAGAGATTGGAACGCGGGCGCGCTTCGTCCCGTCCTTTTAGGAAAAGAAGATTGTCATTTCCCGTGCTCGCTTTTCCAAAGTCATTCAGACGCTACTCTTTTCGCGACGAGAGAGGCTTTACAACCGCCCGTTCCCGAAATTCGCGTTTACAATAAATAATAATGAAACGTCTTTTTTATAACGCCGTTATCGTCGGCGAAAACGATATTAAAAAAGAAAACGCGCTACTCGTCGAAAACGGAAAGATTGCGGGATTTATCAGCGATCCCGCGCTTTCCGATAGCGACGAGGCGGTCGATTGCCGCGGCGGATACGTATTGCCGGGGTTTATTGATATTCACGTTCACGGCGGCGGCGGAGCGGACTTTATGGACGGGAGCGTCGACGCTATAGAGCGCGTAATCGCAACGCATCTCTCGCACGGCACTACTACTATATGCCCGACGACGATGTCTGTGGGAATGGACGAAATAGAAAACGTCTTTTCGGTATACAGAACTTTTAAGGCGACGAGCAAGTACGCGTCGAACGCGCTCGGCTTGCACCTCGAAGGTCCTTTTTTATCCCCGAAAATGGTCGGCGCGCAACGTCCCGATTTGATTATCGCGCCCACGGCAAAAGAGATTGCCGCGTTAAAAGATAATTCCGATATAATCTCGCGCGTCAGTTGCGCTCCCGAAGTTGCGGGCGTAATGAAGATGGCAAGCGAGATTTTACCGAGTGGCGTACAGTTTTCTATGGGGCATACGAACGCTACTTACGAACAGGCGGAGGACGCGTATAATAGCGGCTTTACGTCTATTACGCATTTATACAGCGCGACTTCGGGATTTCATAAAGTCGATCAACGCGTGCACATAGGCGTAACGCAAGCGGCTTTCGGAGTCGACGGGTTATACGCCGAATTGATCGGCGACGGTTGCCACGTGCCTAAAGAACTTTTAAGACTTGCGGTAAGGTTTAAGGGCGTAGATAAAATATGTCTCGTAACCGACGCTATGCGCGCGACGGGAACCAACGTCAGCGAAAGTTACCTCGGAAAAGTTTGCCCCGAAAACAGGGTGATAATCGACGACGGAGTGGCTAAACTTCCCGATAAATCTTCGTTCGCGGGGAGTATCGGTACGATGGACGGGGCGTTTACATTCGCAGTCGAAAAAGCGAAAATCCCGTTGGTTGAAGCGGCTAAACTCGTCAGTTTAACTCCCGCAAAACTTATGGGAATTTCCGATAAAAAGGGTAGTCTTGAAACGGGTAAAGACGCCGATCTCGTTATAACGAACGAAAATTTGCGTTTAGAGCGCGTTTTCGTCGGCGGGGAAAGAGTCGTTTAACCGTTTAATAAAAAAATATAAAGAAAAGTTAAGAGGAATCATATATGCTTGATAAACATTTAATAGCAAAAATCGCGCCGAAAGCAAATAAAAACAACGTAATCTTTTGGAAAGATTATCGCGTTACGGTACTGAACGGGAGACTTTTCCGTATCGAAAAAAGTTGCGACGGAGTATTTCGCGACGCGGCGACGCAGCGTATATGGTTCCGTAATTTTCCCGACGTATATTTCGCGTTCGAGGATTGCGGAAAAACCGCGCGATTGACGACGGATAACGTCGTTTTGCTATTTAGCGAAAAGCGTGATGATTGGCGTGTTGACGTCGGCAACGGGTTCGTTCCGATAGATAACGAAAACAACTTAAAAGGAACGTACAGAACGCTCGACGGGTGCGACGGCGACGTAATGACTTCGAAGTTAAAACATTCCGAGTACGAGCCGGGCGATAAAATCCGTTTGGACGACGGAGTATGTTCTACGTCGGGAGTTGCCGTTTTAGACGACTCTCTTTCGCTTACGCTAAAAGAGAACGGAGAAATATCCGACGAAAAAGCAAACGGCAGCGACGAATACGTTTTCGCGTACGGAGACGACTACCGTGGCGCGATAAAAGGGCTTTTTGACCTTTGCGGCAAGGTTCCGCTTTTGCCTCGTTACGCTTTAGGAAATTGGTGGAGCAGGTATTACGCGTATACGCAAGACGAATATATAGGTTTAACGTCCTCTTTTAAAAGAAGGAACGTTCCTATAACCGTCGCGGCGATAGATATGGATTGGCATTATTCCGATTACGACGAAATAACCGAAAAATTCCGATTGAAAGAATTAAACCGCGAGGGCGAAGAGTATACGACGACGGACAGACGAAAAGAAATGCTCGGTTGGACGGGGTATACTTGGAACGAGCGTTTGTTCCCCGATTATAAAGCGATGTTTTGCGAACTTGAAAAACGCGGATTGACGACGGTGTTAAATCTTCACCCCGCCCAAGGCGTAAGATTTTGGGAAGATTGCTATAAAGAAATGTCCGAAAGACTAGGGAAAGATTACGAAAGCGGAAAAACGATCGCTTTCGACTTTACGGACGACGACTTTATAAACGCTTATTTTTCGGTAATGCACAAACCGTACGAAAAAGACGGCGTGGGATTTTGGTGGATAGATTGGCAACAAGGCGCAACTTCGAAAACGGCGGGGCTCGACCCGTTGTGGGCGCTTAACCATTACCATTTTTACGACCACGCGAAAAATCACGCGTTGCCGATTATTTTGTCTCGCTACGCGGGTATAGGCTCGCACAGATATCCCGTCGGTTTTTCGGGAGACGCTTATATGACTTGGAACACTCTCGAATTTTTACCGTATTTTACTTCTACGGCAAGTAACGTCGGGTACGGTTGGTGGAGCCACGATATAGGCGGACACGGGCACGGCGAAAAATCCGACGAGTTGTATTTGAGAAGCGTGCAATTCGGCGTGTTCAGTCCCGTTAACAGGTTGCATTGTACCAATCAATCGACGATGTCGAAAGAACCGTGGTATTACGGAGCGTACGGGCTCGTTGCGGAAGAGTTTTTAAGGTTAAGACACGCTTTGATTCCGTTTTTATATACGGCGAACAGAATCTCTCACGACGAAGGAAAAACGTTGTGCGAACCGCTTTATTACGCGTATAAAAACGAGCAAGCCTACGCATATAAAAACGAATATCTTTTCGGCGGATTGCTCGTTGCGCCTATAACTTCTAAAACGTCGGACGACGGTTACGCGCGCGTAAAAGCGTGGTTACCGGAGGGCGAGTGGACGGATATTTTTACGGGCGACGTTTACCGTATCGGTGAAGGCGGGGAAGAGCGTACGTTGTTGCGAAACGCGGAAAGTATTCCCGTGTTGGCGAAAGCGGGAAGTGTTATACCTTATTCGGACGACGGAGGAAACTCTTGCGAAAATCCGACGAATTTGAGATTTAGAATTTTCGACGGTAACGGCGAATACGTTCTTTTAGAGGACGACGCTTACGGCGAGAATACCGCGCGCACTCACGTCGCCGTTTTAAGCGAAGAAAACGGCTCGGAAAAAATCGTTACCGTAACGGTTTATTCGGACGGAGAAAAAAGCAGTATTCCGAAAAACAGAACGGTTACCGTAGAGTTGTTCGGGAAAACCGAGTGCAGAGTAAAATTAAAGAAAAACTCGGCGGAGGTTACTGCCGAGAAATGGTACGAAGCGTATTCCGCGACGAAATTCGACTACGACGTCGACGCGACGTATACGATTACGTTCGCGTTTGATAACGAAACGCAGTTAGACTACTTAAAACGTCGCGCGGAAAAGGCGTTGCTCGTCGCGCAAGGCGAAAACGACGCTAAGTTCGACGCTTATAAAGCCCTCGCCGCTACGAACGACGTTAAAGAGTTTTACGAAACGTTAGACTCACGTCGCCGTTTTAAGCGAAGAAAACGGCTCGGAAAAAATCGTTACCGTAACGGTTTATTCGGACGGAGAAAAAAGCAGTATTCCGAAAAACAGAACGGTTACCGTAGAGTTGTTCGGGAAAACCGAGTGCAGAGTAAAATTAAAGAAAAACTCGGCGGAGGTTACTGCCGAGAAATGGTACGAAGCGTATTCCGCGACGAAATTCGACTACGACGTCGACGCGACGTATACGATTACGTTCGCGTTTGATAACGAAACGCAGTTAGACTACTTAAAACGTCGCGCGGAAAAGGCGTTGCTCGTCGCGCAAGGCGAAAACGACGCTAAGTTCGACGCTTATAAAGCCCTCGCCGCTACGAACGACGTTAAAGAGTTTTACGAAACGTTAGACGGGTTACGCGTTTTAGATAGCGTTCGTCAAAGACTTATAGAAGTTAAGCCCGTTGCTTATTAAACTTCTTTTTGTGTCTGTAATCCGAGGGGGAAAGATTCATTCTTTTTTTGAAAATCTTACAAAAATACGAACAAGAGGAAAAGCCGCATAAAACGCTTATTTCGTTTATGGATTTATCCGACGATAAAAGATATCTGCAAGCGAGCATTACTTTCGTGTTTGCGATATATTCCATAACCGAAACTCCGACGTATTTTTTAAACAAGTGCATTAGATGATATTTAGATATAAAAAAGTGATTTGCGATATCGTCTACGTTTTCTATTTGAGTTACGTAAGAATAAATGTAGTCGAGAATATTTCTTATGTTTTGCGGGATATTGTCTTTGGCCTTGAGATCGGGATTGTCTTGAACGATGTTATAAAGCGTTAGAAGGAGTTCGCCTAAAAATTGAGCGAACGCCTCGTAACGTTGATTTTGATAGTTTTCTAAAATAATAAAAAACAAATTTTTAATGCGCTCGTTTTTCTTGACTATCGACGTGGGAATCATTTGCGACGAAAAACACGAGAGAAGCGTATCCGCGTACTGCTCCGAATAATAATTGAGCAAAAAATCGCGAGTGAAGTTGACGACAATGCGGGAATAGCGATCGCCGTTGGTTGCGTGCAACGTGTTCGGTTTGGTGAGGGTAAGCGAATCGGGCGTAATAACGTAAATTTTTTCGTTAGTAACGTATTTTCTATTGCCCGAAAGCAAGTAATAAAGTTCGAAACTGTCGTGGTGGTGAATATGCGTTGGAATATTCTGTTCGACGAAGTTTGCGTAAATGCCGATAGTATACGATTGAATTTTATTTTTCATAAAGCGACCTCTTAAATATAGCAGTATTTTACAATAAATCGCCAAAAAAAGCAAGCGTATACATTGATTTTGGTAAAAAAATGTTATACAATATATTTGTGAAAAAAATTGATGACGAAAATTGTAACAATTAAAGATTTAAAAGGAGTTTTAAAGTAATGAAAATCGTATGCGAAAACGGTAAAAACAAAGCGATCGACGTAAATATAGCGTATATCGGCGGAGGCAGTCGCGGCTGGGCGAGAGAACTTATGCAAGATCTCGCGCTCGAAGAGAGACTTAACGGAACCATACGCCTTTACGATATAGACGAAGAGGCTGCAAAGGCAAACGAGATTATAGGAAACGCAACGTTTTCTCGCGATAACGTAAAAAGCAAATGGAACTTCAAAGTTGCAAAAACTTACGAAGCCGCACTAACGGGCGCGGATTTCGTAGTAATATCCATACTTCCCGCGCCGCTTACCGCAATGCAGGTTGACGTGGAATATCCGCAAAAGTACGGAATTTATCAATCCGTCGGAGATACCGTCGGGCCGGGCGGAGCGATTAGAGCGTTGAGAACCGTACCTATGTTCAAAGAATTTGCCGAGAACATTAAAAAGTATTGTCCGGAAGCGTGGGTTATAAATTACACCAATCCTATGACGATATGTACGCAAACGTTGTTTACCGTGTTCCCCGAAATAAAAGCGTTCGGCTGCTGCCACGAAGTATTTTCCACGCAACAGTTGCTCGCGAATATTTACAACGGGTATTACGACGCGAATATAACGAGACAAGACGTATATACTAACGTTTACGGTATAAACCACTTTACTTTTATCAGTAAGGCGCAATATCAAAACGTAGATTTGTTCCCGTTATACCGCAGATTTATCAAAGAAAACGCGGAAGGCGTCGTCGATCAAAGCAAAAACTGGATGAATAAAACGTTCGGAACGAAACACCTCGTCAAATTCGATTTGTTTAACCGTTACGGAATAATAGCCGCGGCGGGCGACAGACACTTGGCGGAGTTCTGCCCCGGAACGTGGTATTTGAAAAATCCCGAAACGGTGGCGAAGTACGCGTTCGAATTGACGCCGATGTCGTTCAGATTTAATCTCGAAAAAGAACGTCTCGAAAAAACTGAAAAACTCGTAAGCGGCGAAGAGCAATTAGAAATAGTTGCGTCGGGCGAAGAGGGCGTTCAACAAATATGCGCGATAGCGGGACTGTCTAAAATGGTAACCAACGTAAACGTTCCCAACCGCGGACAGATAGGTAACTTACCGCTCGGCGCGGTCGTGGAAAGCAACGCGTCGTTCTCGGGAAACAACGTTCAACCCGTATACGCGGGCGACGTAGAAGAACCCGTCGCGGCGATTATGCGCAGACATATATCCAATCAAAAACTGTTGATAGAAGCCGCTCTTACGGGCGACTACGAGTTGGCGTTCAAAGCGTTTATAAACGATCCCAACGTTTATTTACCGCTTGACGAGGCAAGAAAACTGTTCGATGAAATGCTCGATCTTACCAAAGAATATTTGCCTTTTTACGAAAAATACAAATCCGCAAAATAAAATAACGGAGATATATGGATAAGGACAGTTTTAAGAGTATACCGTTTTGGTCGTGGAACGGCAAACTTGAAAAAGAAAAACTAAAAAGTCAAATCGAATTTTTGCAAGAGAACGGAGCGGGCGGCTTTATTATGCACGCGCGCGGCGGCTTGACTACTAAATATTTGGGCGACGAATGGTTCGAAGCGATAAGTTTTTGCGCCGAAGAAGCGGAAAAACGCGGAATGAACGCGTGGCTTTACGACGAAAACGGATGGCCGAGCGGATTTGCCGGAGGCGAGTTGTTAAAGGACGAGCGCAACAGAGACAAATATCTTTTGCATAAAATCGGGACTTACGACGAAACCGCGGATTTGCATTACGACGTGTCGGGCGAAGAACTTAAAAAGTTATCCGACGGCGAGCGTTCGGAGCAAACGTTAAACGTTTATATAAAAACGGGCGTTGCGACGGCGGACGTGTGTAATAAAGAGGTCGTCGACAAATTCATCTCGCTCACTCACGAAAAGTACGCGCAGTATTTCGGCGAAGATTTTTCCAAGAAAATCGTAGGATTTTTCACGGACGAGCCGCAATATTACAGATGGCATACACCGTTTACCGTCGCTCTCGAAGAGTATTTCAAGCGCGAATACGGTGAAAACGTTTACGACGGCGTAGGACATTTGTTCGTCGAAAAGAAGGGCTGTTACGAGTTTAGATGGAAGTATTGGACGGCTATGCAGTCACTTATGCTCGAAAACTTCGCGGCGAATATTCACGGTTGGTGCAAAGCGCACGGAGTGTATCTCACGGGGCATTATATAGAAGAAAAATCTTTGACGGGACAAATGACTTGTTGCGCGGGGATTATGCCCTTTTACGAGTACATGGACGTACCGGGCATGGATTGGCTGACGCGCCGTGGGGGAACGCCCGTCGCGCCGAAACAACTTGCGTCTGCGGCGGCTCAATTAGGCAAGAAACAAGTTTTGACGGAAAGTTTTGCTTGTTGCGGGTGGGACGTTCTTCCGAAAGAACTAAAATACATAGGCGATTTTCAGTATACGGAGGGAGTCAATTTACTTTGTCAACACTTGTACCCGTATTCCGAGGCGGGACAGAGAAAAAGGGATCATCCCGAACACTTTACGCCGCTCAATCCGTGGATAAACGCGGGATTTAAGGAGTTTAACGGATATTTCGAACGATTCGGCGAGTTTATCGCTGACGCCGAAGAAGAAGTCGAAGCGGCGGTTTTGCAACCGATTACGAGCGCGTATCTGTTTTATAAGAGATACGAAGAGAACGGTCGCGGAATACGCGAGTTAGACGAGAAGTTTATAGCGGAGTGTTCCGAACTTTCCGAAAAACACGTTGCGTATCACTTTATCGACGAAACCATACTGAAAAAGCACGGCAAAGTTGACGGAGCGACGTTGATAGTCGGAAAGAAAAAGTATAAATACGTGATATTGCCGACGGTGTATAATCTTAACGCAACCACCGCGACGCTTTTTAAAGAATTTATCGCGAACGGCGGAAAGATCGTAACGCTCGGCGACGCGCCGCAATATTTGCAAGGCGAAAGAGCGGACTTTGCGTGGCTAAAAAGTAACTGTACGGTAGAAGCGATTATAAACGCGCAAGCGTTTAGAATGACGGGCGGAGAAAAAATACGCGTAACGCTAAGAAAAAGAGACGGCGAAACCTATTTGACGTGTCTTAACTCGTCGGACGAAAAAGTAACGGTTAAGTTGACTGCGGAAAACGCGTCGTCTTTCGAGGAAGTATCGTTTACGGATAGAAAAACCGAGACGTACGCGGACGAGATAACGTTTAAGCCGCGCGAATGTAAGGTTTTACGTTTTTCGAAAGCGCAGACCGATAATCCTCGCGAACGTAAATACTTGACGTTAAAAACGCCTTTGCGCGTAAAAGAACGCGACGAAAATACGTTAACGCTCGATAAATGCCGTTATTCTTTCAACGGAACGGATTATAGCGAAGAAATGTTTACGATGGGCGCGTTGCAGACTATGTTAGAACGCAGATACGACGGACCGTTATGGATAGAGTATTCGTTCGAAGCAAGAGTTAAGCCGAAGAAAATAAGCGTGCTTGCGGAAGATACCAATACCGAAAGTTTAAGCGTAAACGGCGTTGAGGTAAAAGGCGAAAAAACCGAAGACGGAGATTTTTACCGTTACGATATCGTGCCTTGCGTGAAACGCGGGAAAAATACGGTAACCGTAAAAATGCGTTTCTTCGAAAAAGAGTCCGTATATTACGCGTTGTTCGGCGACGGCGTAACCGAGGGTTTAAAGAATTGTCTCGTTTACGATACGACGATAGAGAATATTTATCTAACGGGTGAGTTCGGAGTTTATTCCGATACGTTTAGAAAAGGCGAAACGGACGGAGTGTATATTTCCGACGGTGATTTTTATCTCGGCAA
>CAZNWP010000032.1:0-13365 GCA_964576995.1 uncultured Christensenella sp.
ATATTATATACCAAAAATTTTGGTAAATCAAGGGTTTTACTAAAAATATTGGTATATTTCTATATATGAAAACCATTAAGTTTAAAGAAAACTTAAAAAACTTGAGAATTTCTTTCGGATTATCTCAAAAGCAGTTAGCGGATAAATTATCCGTTGACCAAAGAACGGTAAGCGCGTGGGAAAAAGGCGTTTGCGAACCTAACTTTTATACGCTTACGCTTTTAAGTGAGATATTTGACGAAAGCGCGGATTCTCTGTTATATTGATTAAAAAAAAAGTAAGCCGATTTGACTTACCTTAAAATGATATTTACACCGCCACGACGGAGCAGCCGATTTTTTCGGCGTATTTAACCGTTCTCGCCGTACCACCGCTATCCCGCCTTTTATATGCTACCAAAACGCACGAGTTATCTACCATATACATATTTCTCTTAAACATACAATACGGCGTATACGCGTGAGATACGTAGATTTTTTTATCCGCCGCCTCTAACATTCTTTCGTATTCTTCTTTGTCTTTACTGCAAAACTTTTTAGCCTGACTGTCGCAAGGTATACACGCGAATATTTTTATAGCATTATTCTTACGTATACCTTCTAAAATCTTAAAGCAAAGCGTATCGAACCCTATTGCCATACCCACGAGAAAAGTATCTTTTCCGCTTTCTATAAGTTTAAGGAAAACTTCTTTCAACGTATTTTCGTCGATATCGCCGTTCATAATTCTGTGCCCCGTAACGGAACAAGTTTTGCTTTTATCTATTTCCATAATATTATAAAGGTTTATTGCGTATTCTCGCGTTGCTTCGCGGGTATTTACTATCCGTAATTTTCTGTTTTTCGACGATAACGAGCGCGCGTTTCGCTCCGTCTAAAACGTATTTATCGTGCGTTAAAATCATACCGCCGAGAGTTTTAATTGCTTTTTCGGCTTCTTTAACTTCTTCGTCGGCATCTCCCTTATACGCAACGAAAATACCGCCTTTTTTTACGAACGGCATACAATATTCCGAGAGCACGTTAAGCCGCGCCACCGCGCGCGCGGTACAAATATCGAACTTTTCGCGATAGTCCGCGTTTTTAGCAAATTCTTCCGCTCGCCCGCAAACGACGTTTACGTTATTTAAACCTAACTCTCTCGCTACGGTTTTTAAGAACTCGCATTTTTTATCCGTCGCCTCTAATAGCGTGATATTCAGATCGTCGTTCATAATTTTTAACGGTATAGCGGGAAAGCCGCCGCCGGAACCGACGTCGATAAGAGTTTCACCTTTCAACAATTCCACAGCGACCGCGCTGTCGATAAAATGTTTAACGTAGACGTTTCTTTTATCCGTTATCGCGGTAAGATTAAACTTCTCGTTATACTCTTTAAGCAATAAATAATAATCGTTAAAGCGCTTTTTCTGCTTTTCTTCTAAAATCAATCCGTATTCGCTAAATAAATAATCCATATATATATTTTAACATATCAACCGCTTTTTAACAAAACGTTTTCTTTAAACTTTTTTATTAAAATTATTAATTTTTTTTCATACTCAGTTCGATATTTTCTTGACTTTTCGCGTTTTTACTAACTATATTCTCTACTTTATCAACTTTTATTTTAGTTTATCAACCTTACTTTCAACCGTTCGTTTAACTTTAAAATCGTTAGTGTTTTACTCTCTAAAACAAACTTTTCAACATTTCAACCGTTATAATACTAATACTTCTATTTAAATTTAAATAATAAAATAAACTAACCTAACTTTTCGCTTTTCTCCGTTCGGCGATTATACTAAACGTAACCGTCTTTTTTACCTTTAAACTTACTAAGATTCGTAATCGTATGGAATTTTATTTTTTCTGTCTCCTCTAATATTAAGAATATAACCGTCTTCGACTTTACACCACCAAGTAGGATCGTGTTTTGGTAAATCTTCTAAAATAACTTCGTCTGTAAAACCCGCGTCTCTAACCAACTCCATATCACCTACGTAAACTTCAAGATATATTACGGATCCATGTTGTTTTACGTATATGTCGTCATCAAAAATAACTTCAAAAGTATTAGATCTTATTTCCGATAATATAATCGTACCGATAGCGCCCTTTTTAACTCCTTGACTCTCGTATTTATCCGTAGTAATTCTAACGTCGTCCATCCATTTCATTTTATTTTATTCCTCCTATTTTTTTAATAATGGCGTCGCTATTTTTATTTTACCGTACGGCCACGCGACGCAACCCGTATAGCAATTAAATTTTTCGTTTATATGATCTCTTTTTCCTTCTATTACAATATTTATTTCAAAATGCTGCCCGTGATTATTTAAATATTCTAATTTATAATTTCCGTCTAAAAAAGATTTTTCTATATTTTCTTTTATAAGTTCGTATAAGTAATATGAATCTTCTATCGTATATCCCATAGATCTCATCATTTCTTTTTTACTTTGATTAACGAAAAGATATTTTGTAACTTTATCTATCGGAAAATCAAACGTTACGTGAGTAAGATTATAATCTTCTTGCTTGCATTTACAGTTAGGGTGATAATATTCCGGTTTATTATCGTTTTTAAAAACCGTTTCGTTTAGAGCGACGCATAAAGCGCAAGTTCGCGTTTTTTCGTCCGCTACGGCTTCGCCGTTTTTCGTTTCGATATTCTCAGTACTGACGTTTTTTCTGATAACGAAACCTTTTCCGTTTATTCCCAAAATATTATCGAGAATCCATTTAATATCTTCAAACATATTTTAACATAAAACTCCTTATAATAGCAAAAGAATTAGAAAAAAAATTTTTCTTTTACCGTTTTTTCTTATTTTATCACGGAATTTTAATAAATCAAGGGGTTTATGACGCGCGAAAATAAATAAAAAATTAAAAATTTCAGTGTAAATTAGGTTACAAAAAAATTTTTCCGTTAAATTTTTCAGTCTAAAAATCGTAAGTGGCTTAAAATCCTTGATTTTTATTCGTTTATGATTTATAATATTATAGAAACTTTATCTATAAGGAGTTACTTATGAAAGTTATTTGCGACGGTCTTGATTTATCCGACGCGGTATTAAAAGTTAGCAAGGCTCTTGCCGTAAAAGCGGTAAACCCCGTTTTAGAAGGTATTAAAATTTCGGCAAGCGGAGAAACTTTGACTTTAACCGCAACCGATACGGATTTGACTATAGAAAAAACCATTAAGGCGGAAGTTTTAATGGAGGGAGAAACCGTCGTCGTCGGCAAATATTTCGTTGATTTCGTTAAAAAACTCGAAAAAGAACAAATAGAACTCTCGAGATTATACGACGGTCAACTTCAAATAAAGTATTCCGATTCCGAGAGCGAGTTGCAAGTTTATTCCGCGGATACTTTTCCCGAAATAAAACGCGAAAAAGAAGACAATTATTTTTCTCTCTCTCAAAAAGATTTTAAGAGTATAGTAGAAAAAACGTCTATATCTTGTTCTAACGACGATTCGAGACCTATACTTAAAGGTTGTCTTTTCGAAGTTAAAGAAGGCGTATTGACTTGCGTCGCTTTAGACGGATTCAGAATGTCGGTAGTTAAAAAAGAAGTGGAATCGAGCGGTGAATTTAAGGCTATTATCCCCGCGAGAACGCTTTTAGAGATTACCCGCGTTTTAGAAAAAGAAGACGACGCTCTTAAAATTTGTTTACAAAAGAACAATCTTTACGTTCAAGTAGACAACACCGTTATATATTCGAGACTTATAGAAGGAGAATTCGTAAAATACGGACATATTCTTCCCACTACTTTCGAAAACGTGGTAACCGTAAACAGAGAAGCGTTGTTATCGAGTATAGAGCGCGCGGCTATCGTCGCTAAAAACGACAGATATAACGTCGTGAGATTCGATATTAAAGAAGAATCTATGAATATTTCCGCAAAATCGGAGATAGGCAACGTCAACGAAAACATAAGCATAAACTTAAAAGGTAAAGATTTATCCATTGCGTTCAACGGCAAATATCTTTCCGAATACTTAAAAATAGCGGGGGACGATTTTATAAACTTAAATCTCAACAGCGCGATAGATCCGTGTATCTTGACGCCCGTCGGGAACGACTCGTTTATATATCTCGTGTTGCCCGTGAGAATAAACGCATAAAATATAGGTAATAAATAACAAGGAGAACATTATGAAACAGACTTACCAACCCAAGAAAAGACAGAGAAGCAAAGTACACGGTTTCCGTCAAAGAATGAAAAACCGTTCGGGTAAAAACGTTCTTAAACGTCGTCGCAATAAAGGTCGCCATAAACTTTCCGCTTAAAGTCAGTTTAGGCGAAGTTGAATGAACCGCGATTACAGATTAAAAAAAGAAAAAGATTTCGATCTTGTTTTTCGTAAGGGAACTCGCGCTTACGCAAACGGCGTTATGCTCGTTTACCTACCGTCGAAAGAAATAAAAGCGGGATTTGCCGTCGGTAAAAAACACGGCGGTAGCGTCAGAAGAAACAGAATTAAAAGATTATTAAGAGAATCTTTCAGAAGTTTTATACCAAATATCAGTAAAAACTTCTTTTTTGTTTTCGTTCCCAAAGTGAAAGACTCTTATTCTCTCGACGATTTTAAAAAGGATATGCAATACCTTTTCAAAAAAATCGGAGTTATGGAAAAATAATGTTGAAATTTTTAAGCGTTAAACTTATTAGGTTTTATCAAAAATATTTATCCAAAGGCGCATGCCCCTTTACCCCGTCTTGTTCGGAATACGCGTTAGAAGCGATTTTAAAACACGGGTTTTTTAAGGGTGCGCTTTTGGGATTTTTCAGAATTTTAAGATGTAATCCCTTCACTAAAGGCGGTTTCGATAAAGTACCCGATAAAAAAAGCGTGGTAAAATGGGTTTATTAGAATGAATATTTTAAATTTCGGAGTACCTGACAGCGGTAACTTCCTCGTAAAAATAATAGCGTGGTTAGTAAATAGCACGTCTTCGGTCGCGTTAGGAGTTATTTTGTTTACGTTAATTCTTAAACTTATAACTCTGCCGTTCGATTATATTTCGCGTTCTTCTATGCGCAAAAATTCCGTGAGAATGGAAAAAATGCGCCCTGAACTCGAAAAACTTCAAAAACAATACGCCGGCAACAAAGATTTATATAACAGAAAAATGATGGCTTTATATAAAAAGAACGGCTATTCTATGTGGGGCGCGTGTCTTCCCACTATTATTACGCTCGTTATTTTTATCGTTGCCATCAACGCGTTTTCGAATTATTCTAACTATCAAAACCTTAAATATTTCTACGATATGAGCGTTTCTTATAATAACGTTTTGTACGCGGGTATGGATTTAGACGGCGAACGTATTAAGTTAAACGAAAAAGGCGAAATAGTTATTGATAAAGAATTTTTCGAAACGGCGACTTTTCCCGTTAAACTTACGAACGAGAAAGGCGAAGAATTTGAGGTTTTCTTTGAAAATAACCGTATATATACAACCAATTCTTACGTTAAATACGATTTGGGCGATAACGAAAGTAAATTTTTAGTAAGAGAAGAAAAACTCGTTGCGGACAATCCCCTCGCTTCCGAGAAAAACAACGGTTTAAAAGCGGGCGGTTTAGATTATTCCGCCTATAAAGCGGCTACCCCCGAAAAAACCGCCGAAAACTTTTTAGAAGAAATTCAAAGCGAAAAATCGGCGGAAACGTTCAGAAACAACGGCGCGAGTTTTTTGTGGGTTAAAAATATATGGGTTACCGATAGCCCGTTTAAACACCCCGTAGAATCAAATTGGAAAACTTTTTCGGATACTTTCAAGTATTCCGATTTATGTAAAGAAGGTACTTGCAACGAAATTTATTATAATCAACTCATTGCAAAGTTAGATAAAGAGCAAACTCAGGCGAACGGATATTTTATTCTTATCGCTTTAACAATCGTTACGTCTTTAATCAGTCAGTTAATTGCGGGCAAGAGCCAGAAAGCGCAAATGGAACTTCAAACGGTAGACGGACAAGGCGCGCAACAACAAAAGATTATGATGTGGATGATGCCTATCATGATGGCGATTTTCGCGTTTATGTATACGGCGGCGTTCTCTATATATATCGTATTAAATTCCGTGCTCGGTATTTTGACTACTCTCGGCATAAACTTTATCGTCGACAGAAAATTCAAAAAAGAAGACGAGAGAGCGGAGAAAGAAGTTATCAGAAGCAAAGTTCGCGTTATAAAAGAACAACCTAAAAAAGAAGAACCCAAGAAAAAAGAAGTAGAACAAGTAGATTTTCTTTCGGGACTTGCGGACAAGAAAAAGAAGAATAAAAAGAACAGATAAATTTAGTCGCGGCGAATAGCGCCGCGCGCGGAGGATATAATGCAGTTTGAAGCAAAAACAGTAGAAGAAGCGATAAATGAAGGTCTTTCTCATTTCGGTATAACGGAGACGGAAGCGGAAGTTACCGTTATAGAAAAACCCGTCAGAGGGTTATTCGGAAGAATGAAAGGCAAGGCGATAGTCGAAGTCGTTAAAAAAGAAAGCGAGAAAAAGAACGAAGCGGAATTTTTGAGAAAGGTTTTATCTTTCCTCGATGTCGAAGCCGAAGTTAAGGTTACCGAAGACGGCGAAAACGAGATATTGACGCTCGTTACCACGGAAAAAACGTCGTCCGTTATAGGTTATCGCGGAGAAGTATTAGACGCTATGCAAACCTTGACGGGAGCGGTTGCAAATATCGGCAAAAACAATTACAGAAAAGTAGTCGTAGATTGCGAAAATTACCGCGACAAGAGAGAAGAAACTTTAATTAAACTCGCTAAACGTTTAGAAGAAAAGGCGACGGAAATGCGCCGCGAAGTGTATTTAGAACCGATGAATCCTTTCGAGAGAAGAATTATTCATACCGCGCTTGCGGATAGCGCGACGGTTACCACGAGAAGCGACGGAAAAGAACCGAGCAGATACGTAGTTATCGTTCCTAACGATAAAGACGAAACGGCAAGACCGTATAACGCCGGTAAGAGAAACTTTAAAAACGGCGGAACCAAACCTTACGGCAACCATGGCGACAGAAACAACCGTAACGGCGGTAATCGCGGTGGTACGAGACCTTACGGCAACCGCGGCAGAGGCGGAAGAAGCGGAAGCGGTTTTAGCGAAGAAAAGAGAAAAGCACCGTCGGGATTCGGAACTTATCTCGGCAATAGCCTTAAAGATAAACAGTAAATATATATCCGCATTGTTTATTCGATGCGGATTTTTTATCTTAAAGTCCCCGCTTTCGTCGCGGCGGCATAGGAGTTTTATTATGGAAATAACGAAAAATAATTACGAAAAAGAAGTTGTGGAGTCGGATTCCCCCGTTTTGCTCGATTTTTGGGCTACTTGGTGCGGTCCTTGTCGATTGATTGCGGGCGAAGTGGAAAAGGTTAGTAAACGCTATACCGACTCGGTTAAAGTCGGCAAGATAAACGTGGACGAAGAACCTTATCTTTGCGAAAAGTTTTCAATCGACGTTATCCCCACTTTAATTTATCTCGAAAAAGGCGAAGAGAAAAAGAGATTTTCGGGATATATCACGTTCGACGAAATCGTTCAGAAATTCGATCTGAATAAATAACCGTCTCGACGTTAAAACCTAAAAAGGAGAATATTATGACATTCGATTACGAGTTAGTCGGCAAAATCGGATCTATGGCGCTCATAGACAAAGAGAGCAGTATGCTTAATTATACGCTTATTGCGAGATTATCGTCGGAACTCCGACCCGGGTATATTTGGGTTACATCGGGCGCGGCGGAAACGGGCAGACTCGACTATATCAGAAGAACGGGCAAAGAACTTCGCGGTACGGAAGAGGAAAATAAAACCGATTATTCCGCGCAAGGTCAGACTATTTTAATGTCAACGTACAGAGAATACGTCGACGGCAAATATTCGCTCCGTCAAGTCCTCGTCGAACACCAGCATTTTAACGACGACGTAAAAAGAGAACACTTAAAAGCGTTGTTATTGAGATGCAGAGAACAAAACGCCATACCTATAATCAATTATAACGACGCCGTATCCACGGAAGAATCTCGCAGATTTGAAATTCAGTCGTTAAAAGCCAAATCGAAAAAGCCCGTCGAGTGTGTCGACAACGACGAAACGGCGGCTCAAATAGCCAAACTCGTTAAGGCGAAAACCCTCTTGATATTGACGAGCGCGGACGGAATTTATAAAGAAGCGGGAAAACCCGAAACGCTTATTAAAGAAATAAGCGGAAAAGACGCGGACGAAGTATTATTAAACATCACCGAATGTGAAAACTATTGCAACGGCGCGTCTCGAAAAGGCGCGAACGGCGCGAAAGCCAAACTCGAATACGTAAAAGAGGCGGTTAAAATCGGCACGAACGTAATAATCGCGTCGGCAAAGTACACGATAAAAGACTTATTATCCGGAAAAGCCCCCGCCACCCGCATCGGTGTGAGATAAAAGTAAGGACAAATAAGAAAAGCGTATGAAAAATCATACGCTTTTAGTTTAGACGTTAAATAAGAGTGAAGAAGAGCGGATAAATAATAACGACTTTCTAATTATATTCAGCACTTTTTAACTTTTCGCTATTACTTTTTCTTGCGAATGCCACGCCGTACGCAGATACTTATTTTGCAATCATAAAAAGCGCGGTCTTTATTATTTCGTAAGCCTTTATAAGCGACGTTATTTTATAACGTTCGTTCGCCTCGTGAATACGCGTGTCCTCGCCTTCGAAATCGAAACCGAACGAACAACCTTGCTTAAATACGCGCGCGAAAGTGCTTCCGCCCATTTTCACGGGTTCGGCGTTTTCGCCCGTAATCTCGTTGTACGCCCGCAAAAGCGTTTGCACGAATTCGCAATTTTTAGGAACTATAAAAGGCGGGTGTTTTTCTTCGCTTTCGTAGAGTAATCCCGTTTTATCGAGTAAAGGTTTAACCGTTTTTTCAAAATCGACGGGCGCGGGAACACGACAATCGCAACAAAGATATAAAGCGCCGTCTTTTTCTTCAATTATATCCGGCGAGACGGTAACGTTACCTTGCTCGTTTTCTATTTTGCCTATATTTAGTTCGTCGTTAAAGAGATAACGAACGAAATCGCCGAGGTTTTCGCCGTTTTCCGTCATAAATTCGAATAACGCAAGAAACGCGTTCAATCCGTTTTGAGGTGCGGAGCCGTGCGCCGCTTTGCCTTTGCTTATTATCTCGTTGCCGCGAACGGTCAGTTTTTCGTTAGAAGGTAACTTTATTTTCGCGTCCGTTTTTATTTTAACGCGCGCTTCGTCGCAAACGGCGTTTATCGCCGTGCCGCCGCTTAGCCCGTAAAAAAAATTAAGATCGGGCAATTTAAATCTTAACACGTATACCCCTTTTTCGGAGTAACTCACGGGGAAGTTCCCGTCGGGCGAAAAACCGTACACGGGTAAAGTCGTTTTGGTTTTAAGATATTCGACGTCTTTCCAACCCGTCTCCTCGTTACACCCCGCGAACAAACGTATTTTTCTGTTGCATTTTACGCCCGAATCTTTTAGTTCTTTTAACGCGTAAAGCGCGGCGAGAGTAGGACCTTTGTCGTCCGCAACGCCTCTGCCGTAAAAATATCCGTCCTTTTCAGTCAATTTAAAGGGATTAGTTTCCCAACCCACGCCCGCGGGAACGATATCTAAATGTCCGATAACACCTATCTCTTCGCCCTCGCCGTAACTTATTTCCGCGGCGTAACCGTCGTAGTTTACCGTTTCGAATCCCATACGCTTAGCAATCGCGATAAACGCGTCGAGCGCGTTTTTACATTCTATCCCGAACGGTGCGTTGTTTTGCGGCGCGCCTTGCTCGCTATTGAAAGCGACGAGAGTGTTTAAATCTTTTTTATACGATTCTAAGTTTAACATAAAACACAACCTGTAACGTTTACTATTATAATTATTTTATTACAAACGCGAAAAATTTGCAACGGTTTAGAGGCGTGTTATCCGTTATCCGTGCGAACGGCGCAAAAAAAATTTCGCTAAAATGCGAAAAACGTCGTTTTTAATAAAACAGAAACTTTGAAACTATTGATTTAAATAATTTATTATGGTAAAATATAAATGTTGCGAATATCGTACGCGAAAGAATAAACTTCGCGCGGTTACGATCGAGCATATTAAGGCGGTTAAAAATGCCGCCCCTCAAATAAAGACTAAACCAAAACAAGGAGATATTCGATAATGAATAAAGTGAGAACGCGTTTCGCGCCGAGCCCCACGGGATATTTGCATATAGGCGGTTTGCGTACCGCGCTTTACGGATATTTGTTCGCGAAAAAACACGGCGGCGATTTTATTTTGCGTATAGAGGATACGGACACTAACCGTTACGTAGACGGCTCCGTTCAAATAATTTACGATACGATGCGCGATTCGGGCATTATGTACGACGAAGGTCCGGACGTCGGCGGAAATTACGGTCCGTACGTTCAGAGCGAGAGAAAAAGCATTTACACCGAGTACGCCGAAAAACTCGTCGAACTCGGCGGCGCGTATTATTGTTTTTGCACGCCGGAGCGCGTCGCGTCGCTTAAAGACGAAGAAGGCAACGTTCGTTACGACAAGCATTGCTTGCAGTTGACCAAAGAAGAGATTAAAGCCAAACTTGCCGCGGGCGAACCTTACGTTATTCGTCAGAACGTTCCCCTTTGCGGAACGGGAACTTACACCGATCTCGTTTACGGCGAAATAGCCGTCGATTATAAGGATATAGAGGACGGCATTTTGATTAAATCGGACGGTATGCCGACTTATAACTTTGCCAACGTCGTTGACGACCACCTTATGGGTATAACCCACGTTATACGCGGTACCGAATACCTTTCGTCTACGCCGAAATATAACCTTATGTACGACGCTTTCGGTTGGGAACGCCCCACCTATATACATTTGCCGCCCATTATGAAAGACGCGCAACATAAATTGTCTAAGCGCAACGGCGACGCTTCGTACGAGGACTTCGTTAAAAAGGGCTTCGTTAAGCAAGCGATCGTCAACTATATAGCGTTGCTCGGTTGGAGCCCTAAATCTAATACCGAAAAAATGACTTTAAGCGAACTCGTTGAGAATTTTTCGTTAGAAGGAATAAACAAATCTCCCTCGATTTTCGATGAAACGAAAATGAAATGGCTATCCGGCGAGTATATACGCGAAATGAGCAACGAAGAATTTAAATCGCTTGCGACGGAATTTTTAAAGCAGAGTAAGACGTACGGAAAATACGACGAAGATAAACTTCTCGCGCTCGTTAAATCGAGAATACAGACGTTCGGAGAAATACCCGAAAAACTCGACTTCTTAGAGGAGTTTGAAAAATACGACGTCGCGCTTTTCGTAAACGAAAAACAAAAATCCAGCGCGGAACTCGCGAAACAAATTCTTCCCGATATAATAACCGCGCTCTCGTCCGTCGAATCGTGGAACAACGCTTTTCTTTTTGAAACGCTCGTTAAACTCTCCGCCGACCTCGGCTTGAAAAAGCAAGCGGTGTTGTGGATAGCGCGTATCGCCGTAACGGGCAAGGCGGCAACTGCCGGCGGTGCGACTGAGATTGCCGAAATTTTAGGAAAACAAGAAACGTTGAGACGTCTCGAAATTTCTCTTGCAATGGTATAAAATCGTAATTATATAAATACAAAAACGCAAGTAATTGTTTAATAAAACGATATTGCCTATAATAAAGGGTGTTAAGAATCGGAAATTTTTACACAACGAAAAAGGTAAATAAATTTAAAAATGTCCGTGGCGGGGCGATAGAATTCTATCGCCCCGCCGCGAAAAGTTTTTACGTTTTAATTTTCTTTTAATCGTTATTTGCCTACTCCGCATTTGCCTATTCCGCAAAAGTAAAAACGTTGCAAGGCAACGGGTAGAGCCTTCCTTTTATTAAATCGTCTACTTTGAACAAATCCTCACTCACTCCGCATAACGTTATTTTACTTATAAATTCTCCCTTTATTCTATAATATAACGTTCGCCCTATCGGGTTTTTCGTTAATATCTCATTTTTGCGCTTTCCGTATCTTATACCGTAAATAAGAGAGTTTGAAAAATTGTTTTAACTATTTTAATACCTCCTTTAAAATCTGCCATTCTTCGGAATGTATATCGTCGTTATAATTATAAAAGATTACTTCCAAAAGTTTATAATGCAAGAAGTTGGAAACTTGCTTGCAAGGGTTTACAACTTCGCCGAATTACACACAAGGAAGCGTAAAACAAAAGTTTTACGGCAAAACGGAGCGTTTTGCAAAAGATTTTATCGATAGATAAAAGATTACTTCCAAAAGTTTATAATGCAAGAAGTTGGAAACTTGCTTGCAGTGTGTAGGATTTTCGACTTTAATAATGAGGAAAAACGTATTATTTTTATATAACGTACATTAGAAGTGTCAATATGATTTGTATACAAGGTTATATAATAATAGCGCAAGCATAAAAAGTGTAGCGCTCTTATTTTCTTTATTTGTTAAGGAAATTGCGCTCGTTCTTTTTCTAATAATTCTATTTTCTTTTTAAAAAACTATTAGAATATAACGATTGAGAAATGGCATCGAGACAAATTGACAAAGCGTTATAGTTCCACTAAAAAGTGATATGTTCGCGCCTAATTATTTTAATCGTGTAATTTTGAAAGTATATTTGCACAATTAACGTATTACTTTTTAACGTGCCCTAAGCGGAGTATTAAAACTGTAACGGGAAAACTATCTCGCGGCAGAGAAATTTATTTCCGGATTATATAATGCGTTTATATATTCCTCTATTCCGTCAGCAATTTGTTCCGCCATTTTATATACTAGGTTTAAACGTGTTAAGTTAAAAAGGCTGTAATTTTTACGTGATTTTTCCGAGATAATTCCCACGATACTTATATCTCCTATAACTCCGAGATTTTTATTAACGCCAAGCCCAGGTTTCAATCCTCGATCCGCTATTTTAATTAAACCTATATCTTCCGCGTTGCCTACTGCCGCGTCAATTGCAACCGTAATACAATTCGGGTGCATTTGTTTTAGATGCTTCTTTGCGTATTCGATTTCTTTTGCGGTTATCGGATAATTTAACGTGCCGTAAACATAAGGCGAAACTTTCTTTCTTTTCAAAAACGTTCCAACCAATGGACCTAAACTGTCTCCGAGAACTAAATCGCTTCCAATGCATATAAATATAGGTTTCTTTATTCTAGGATTGCATTTTTTCAACGCTTCGCACACGCCGTCATTAGTGTAATTGTTAAAAGAACTAAATGTAAAATTGTTTTGCTCCATTTCATATCCCTCATTTATTTTTTTATGGCTGATAATTTATACCCGTTTTTACGTTTTATATACTTATTTGTTAACTTTTA
>CAZNWP010000033.1:0-12933 GCA_964576995.1 uncultured Christensenella sp.
GCGTGTGCCATAAGGTTGCTTTAACGGAGTTACCTGTAAAGTTACCGCTTCGGCGCTTTAAGTCGAGGTAAGTGCGCGGTATTTTGAATGCGAACGGCTTAGCCGTAAAAACCCCGAAGGTCAAAAGCTTTCGGGGTTTATCGTTTTATTAAAATCGTTTAAGTTATTTTCCGCGACGAATAAGTCTTACTATAAAAGACAAAACGAGCGACACGAGCGAAACGCATAACGCCATTAAAAGGAAACTCGTAAGGTAGCCGGATAGCATCATAATAAACGAAGAAAAGCCGTCGAGCAACGTACCGCCCAAAAGGCTTAAAACGACGTCGGCAACCCAAAAAGTCAAAAGGACGAATATAATACCGCTTGCCGCGCCCTTCATATCCGCGCGACTTAACGTCATATGCAAAGCGAAAAAGAAACTAATTCCGATAAACGCCCACAATTGCCAACTGACAACGTTGGAAAAGAACTCGCCCACGACGGAAAAGAGCCCCGAGAACACGCCGCCAACGTCGGTAAAATCGACAGTGTTCGCGAAAACGTAAATCTCGTCTGAAAAGGACGGCAAAAGCCATAAAGACAAAGCATACAAAAGCCCCGAGATAACGAGTATCGGCGCAACGCCGATAAAAAAATTCCCTAAACGCTGGTAGAGGTTTTTCGGATTATACGAGTGATTGACGTAACCGAGATTACCGTCGTCGGACACTTGAAACAACTTCATTTCAACGATTTTATGTCCAAACAAGAGGCAAAAAAGCGCGTGAGATAATTCGTGAACGGGCGTACCGAAAAAGCCCGTAAAATAGCAAACCGCGCGAGCGTGCGAACCGAAATTCGCGTAAAAAAACTTATTGCAAGTAGCAATTAAAAATCCGAATAGAATTATAACACCGACGGTGCCGCAAATTTGAATTAAAAAATTCAATAAAATTTCTTTAATATCCATAGTAAAATCCAATTAAATCCGTTTTAATATTTCCTTATTTTTTTCGTGGAACTCCTCGTCCGTTATAATTTTTCCGCGCGAAGTTTTTCTAACTCGCGAAGCATAGCAACGTTGTCCACCCCGTGCTTGCCCATTACGGTAACGGGAGTTTTTCTTGAAACTTCTCGCCATTCGGCACACTCTTTATTGAGTTTATCAAAGGTTATTCCGCGTTGGAACAAGATTAAAAAGCCCGCTAAAATAACCATAACGATACACGTCCATTGCGAGGGCGATAAAAGCGAACCTAAACTTCCCCTATCGTCGGCACGCATAAATTCTATTATGAATCTGAAAATTCCGTAGGTAATAAAATATACCGCAAGATTATACTTCTTGTGTTTTTTAAGCGCGAAAATCATAACGAAAAAGAGTACGAACTCGAATACCGCTTCAAATAATTGCGTCGGCAAAACGGCGTAATTTGCGCCCGTTTCCGATATGGCGTATTTAGCAACCGTACTGCCGTCGGGGAAAGTTACGCCCAAGAAAGAATCGGTAACTCTTCCGAAACAACACCCCGCAAGAAAACAAACGAGCCGACCGAAAGCATGCCCGATAACGATTCCGGGGAGTAAAAGCGAAAAGTAATAAACTGCGTTACCTCGCGCTTTAGGCACTAAAAAATGTATCAACGCTATCGTAACGGGAAAAGAACCGATAACCCCGCCGAGCCAAGTAATACCGCCCCAAACGATTTTACTTTGTTCTATCGAGTGATAAAGCGAGTTGAAAAGGTATGCGAAAACACACATAGAAACGATACCGATTGCGGAAGCGAAAATAAGACGATTAGAAGAAACCCTATCGAGTTTAGAACCCTTTTCGACGATAAAGAAGTAGCATAAAGCGAACGCGTAAATTCCGAGAAAAGCCATAAGCGCGTACGAAGCCACGTGAAAGCCGAAAACGTGAATTACGGGATACATTGAAACACCTCCTTATAGGAAAAATTCCCGAGCGAACAACTATCGATCGGGAATTAAAACCTTTAGTTTGTTAAGACCATCTCTTCGTCGTTTTATCGGCGGCAATAACAGTCCCGTCCGAGTTGCCGTTTGCCCATATCGTAACGGATATTACAGATTGCAAGTCGGGAATTATATTACTACTATAACGAATTGAATTTTCAGTTACTTTATTGTTTGTATATTTTTTAGGACTACCGTTTGTATCGCTATACTCAATTTCAACGGTATATCCCAAATTACCATTAAAGTTGTCAATATTAGTCCATGTAATTTGTTTATCTATATCACTCTTTAATATAGTTGAACTTGTAACCGCTGCATTTAAAAGAATCGATGCAGATGTACTGTTGTTAGATTCTATATAACAATTACCTTCGTCATCGAATAATCCGCCGTTCGCAACTGCGTAAACAACAATATTTCCCGTTCCACGGTTGGGATTATACGTACATATTTTAGCATTTTCAGTACTTGCCGATTGTGCAAGATCATTAAAATAGAAGGAATAACCGTTAGCATAGTCAACTCCGTCTACCGTCGCTGTCAAATACCCAGTTGTAGAAACACGTTCTTCACTATAAGAAACGGAAACCACGGGAGTTTGTAACTTCTTAACGTTTTGAGACAACTCATACGCGTTGGAATTCATTATAAAATCATTTGCATTTCCGAGCGCAACGATAGAAACAGTATAAAGCTTCTCCGAACCGAAAAAACTTAAAAACTTATCGGACGGTAAGTTATAAGTTCCGACTCCGTTATGTATATAATCTCCACCTCCGAAAGTTTGTTTATCAACCGTAACTGTATACCCCGTTGCACTAGCAACACCGTTCCAAGCATATCCGTTTTTATCCGCATTAACCGAAAGCGTAGGCTTAGCAAGTTTAGTAACCGTTATAGAATCGGAATAATCCGAATTGAAATATTTACCGCCATTATTGCTCTTACATCTTATTTGGAACGTATAACTCTTTCCACAAGGGAATTGGCTTTCATCCGACATCAAAAGTTCAGGCGAACTCGGTTTTAAATTCATCGTATTACCATCCGCGTCGTATATTTCATAATAGACGTTACCCAGTTCAGTATTACTTACGTTACTCGGATTACCCCATTTTAAAGTGTACCCGTCAATAGAAAAACTATCTTTATTAACCTTAGCGAGTTTATAGAAGGTTTTTGTTTCGGTGGGTTCGGATGAAATAACGAATCTACCTTGACCGTCCGGTTTACCGGTACCGATAGCGCGCATTATAACCGCAATACCGTCAGTGCGATTAAAAGCACTATCGTTAAGATTCGGAGCACTGTTAGAATTGACACCAACTTTATTTCCGTTTATGTAAATAATCGCGCTTGCAGCACCAGTCGGCAGGTTAAACTTAAGCTTTCCTTCGTCTTCACTTGTATTAACCTCAATCCCCGTAGGAACGGATAATTTATAAACGGTAATCTCGCCCGCATACGGAGAAGCGAGAGTCGTTCCTCCGTTGCCTTTTGCACAAACGGTTACTTTACTTTCACCTTCGGGAAGATTAACGAACTCGTACCTATTGTCTGACGCACTTTGAATTGCGCCACCGACCTTAACCGCGTAATCGGATGCGGATCCATTCCAAGTAAACACACCTTTTTTATCTATATTAGAAGTGTCGTCTGCAACCGTTAAATCAGTAGGCGTCGTAAGAACGATAATCCTAAATTCTTTTTTCGGCGAATCTAATTTAGCAATTTTATGATTATCGTCGGACGAACCTACCGCTTGAACAGAATAAACCATTTCTGTTTTAGAACTGTCGTAGGTTACTGTTATCTTACGAGATAAAGTCGTCGCAGGGTTACTTATAACGGAATTTCCGTAATAAACTTGATACATATCTCCGCCTGTAACACTGCTAAAATTGACGGTGAAGCCATCATTAAAATTATTCGCATCGCTCGTAATGCCGTCCGCAGCAATTTCGGGTGCGGCAAGACGACGAACAGTATAAGGAGTGGACCATTTAGAATTATAATGGTTTGATTTAGTTGTAGTCGCACATACTTCGATTTTATACTCTCCAACTTCGGAATAATCATAGGCGAAAGTCGTATCAAGCAAATTAACGATATTATCGTTTACATTTCCGTTAGGAGACGTTACTCTTACGTTATAGCCTTGCGCACCAGTTACACTATTCCATCTTAACGATTTAGTCCCCTCACCCGACGTGCCGGCTTCCCAATGCAAATCAGGCGATTCTATAATAAGTATTTTTACGACGTTACAATATTTAGCAAAACAATATTCGGCGTCTGAATAAGGTTTTACTTTAACCTCGTGTTCACTACCGGCTGAAATACCGTCATATTCGCAACCATCAACTTTAACTTCGGTAGCATTACCAACTTGAACAAAATAGCCATTCGCGCCGTCGACCTCGTCCCATTTTAAAATGCCTTCTTCAACTCTTAAATTTCTAACGTCGTCAAGTTTACTGCAACTTATCACTTCACTTTTTTTAGAAGTAAAAGCATCTTTTCCATCGCCAATACAAGCGATTTCAATGGTAAAACTCGCGTCTACGTCGGGCGAATATTTTGTATTTTTCAACAAATTAGTTTCAGTTTGTTGGGGGTTACCGTCAATATAAACGATATAACCTTTGCCGTTCGCATCACCAGTCCACGTAATATCGGTTCCGTTGTATTTAACGTTAGAGGGAATACCGAGGTAACGTTTTTTTACGGAATCACTGAAAGTGGAGAAAGTTCCGTCTACACCCGTCGCTCTCACTTTAATCTCGTTAACGGAACCGTATTCGAATTCGGAAAAAGAAGTAACGTCGCCGACCAATTTATCGTTACCGTTTATTCTGATAACGTAACCGGTCGCACCGCTTACACCAGTCCAAGATAAAACACCTTCGTTATCAAACGTGAAAGATTTAGAATCTATCGTTTCTAAACGCGTAAAGAATTTGCCGACTTCATCGCTTTGCCCGACATCGTTTTTAGCAATAATTTTTATGGTAAGTTCGTTTACGTCTTTACCTATGCTTGCCGTATGTTTGTTGGTATATTCGTTTTTTTGAACACCGTCCACATCGACTATATACATAGTCGCACCCTCTACCGCGTCCCAAGTAAACGCGGAGCCGTCAAACTTAATTGAGTTGACGTTGACCGCTTCGGGTGCTTTCTCACCGCATGCGGCAAGCCCTAAGCAACACGCGCCGAGCATTACCGTAACGAGTATTAATAATACCTTCTTTAAATGTTTCATAAAATTCACCTGTCCTCTAACAGTTTTTTCACTTAAAAACCATATAGCCGCTAAGCAGCTCTCGCTATCGCTTTTGCGATAGCGAAAAGGGTGTACACCCTTTTATTCCCATAAAGGGAATAATTCACTTTATTTTACTTTATAGTCTGTCCCTTACGCGAACTAACGATAATAATTACGTTCCTTGCCATACGGGATATATTCCGTTTGTCCGTTTAAAAATGGCGTAAGGTTGGAAATTTGTTTTAGTTTTGTTAAATGCAAATACTTTTCGTACTCTTTATTGTTACGTTCTAACGATATTGCCACAGTTTTTTAGGAAGCTTCGCAATGACGTGGAATGGTGCTATTGCCGCAGTACTGCCTTGCTTCTCATCTCCGCTACGACACGATGGACTAGCCCGTCTTAATCTTATATAAAAACCGCTTCTAAGATAATATCTTCCGTCACCGCTTTATCTATGACCCAATTACCATCTCGATCTGTAAACTTCTCATTCTTATAAAACCAACCGACAAAATATTTTCCTGTAATCGTGGGCGTAGGTAACTCCACTTCTTTTTGACCGTAATAAACGTCAAAACAAACATCAGTATCATCATTATCCTTCCAATTCGTTCCATCTATAAGAAAGGTTATAGTATACTTATTAGGCGTATACTGAGCGTAATAAGTTATATCAGAAGTTACGGGAGCATTCGGATCAAATTCCGTTCCGCCTTCTTTAGCCGTAAACCACCCCTTAAACGTATAATATTGACGATCGGCTGCAACAGGTGCAGTTACAGTACCGTTATACTCTACGGTTTTAGGTTCACACGTCGTAGAATTATATTGATAGAACGAAACCTTAAACGTTTTCGTTGCCCACGTTTCAAACAAGAAGTTTCCAACATCCGTCTCAAAGATTACTTCAAACGACTCAACCGACCCATCAGGAGCAGACACTCTTTCGCCGCCCTCTCTTTTAGTAAACCAACCGTCAAACTTTTTACTATCATCCGTAGGTAACGGAACTTTTAACGTACAAGGTTCTTGATAATACACGGTACAATCGTAAGCATTAGAGCCGTAAACCAATTCAACGTCTATCGAATAAGCGGCGATTAAACTTAAATTACACTCGTACGTTTGCTTTGCAAGCGATTTTACGGGATCTTTGGTTAATTTATTTCCGCTTTCGTCTAAAACGAACCAGCCTTCAAATGTATATCCGTTAGGAATATTTCCGCTAACAAACGTACCTTCGTCCCCTATCAACGTTTCAATTCCGTCTTTATAATCATAGTTAAACGTTACGGAATCGATACTATCGTTATAGTTTTTTCTATTTAAATAATATTTCGCGGTAAAATTTGTTGTTTCTTTCCATTTTACCCAGAACTCTTCAACGGATTTTCCGACCGTTATATCAAGGTAATTTACGGCATCCGTCAAACTTTCGTCCTTATACCACCCCACAAAAGTAAATCTACCGTTTTTAGGTAACGTTGTAGGTAAAGTATAACTATCTCCGTAATATAATTCCGAGTCGTCTTCGCCAGTTATAGTTTTGGTTCCTACGTTCGGTTTTTCATAGTTATGCAAAACTATTTGAGCCTTGGTCTTATAGAACAAATACACGGTTGTATCGGCATTGATTTTCATATCGGAACTTGCAAGAGTATCGATAGAAGATTTTATATCCGAGCCGTTTTCGTTCGTTGACCAACCAATGAACTTCGCCCCCGTCGGTACTTTATAAACTTCCATTTCATTTTTCTTCTCAACTACGTCGGCGTATAATTCAGATAATTTATAATCGTACTTTACCCCCCAACCGATTTGACCGTAATTCGATAACTGCCCGTTTTTGATTACCCTCACGTAAACGTCGCTCTTTATCTCTTCGTAAACCGCGATGACGGTAAATTCCAAAGTCTCGTTTGTAGGATTGATTCCGTATGATGACAAATGGAAGTCTTTTCCTAAACCGGAAAATTCCCAAACGTCGCTGCGACCTTCCTCGATGTTATACTTCCCCATTATATACGCTATATTATCTTTCTCCGCTTTTTTATTGGAAATAGAAGCGTAATAATAACCTTTAAATGTATACCCCTCGATGGCAGGAGCGGTAAACGCGTTTTCATGCAAAGTTTCGCCAACTTTTACAGTCGTCTTTAACTCCGTTTCTCTATCTATTCCGCTTTCTAAAAAGTCACCGTTTTTATCGACTCCGGCATAGCCTAAATAAATATTGACGGGATCGTTGTGGCGTTTTTCGTTTAATACGACTTTATACGAGAAGGGAAGAACATATGTTTGTTCTCCGGATTTCCACTCGCTATAATCGGACAACTTCAAAGTAAAATCGCCGTCTTCGTTTACATTGACCGTACTATTGTTTCCGTCTAAAATATATTCCAAATCGTAATAAGTATCTTTATAAAAATTTGACACGTTTAACGTATAAGATTTAGGAGGTTTATCGTCTTTAAAAACCTTATCGGTGTCAACGTAAAAGTAACTCAAACTTTCTTCTTTGTCGTTGACAATTCTATAATAATATACGCGGATTTCGTAATATTCATCGTAAATATCATCGCTACAACCCGTCATCGTAAACGCTACCGCGCACATCAACGCTATAACGATGAGCACGCCGATTTTTTTACGAAATAAAAAATTCAAAATTCTGTCAAGCATAACGATTTATTCTCTCCTTTTTTGCATATCGTCAATTTGTGAAAACAATTAACAGTCTATTCTACTTAGATACTCATAGACAGACGTTTATATTATTTGATTTTGATTTTCAATTGTCAAATAAAAAAATGCGAAAATATAAAAATCGCTAAAAGGAATTGTTTCCAATAAAAAAATGCGGCGTTTTTAGCCGCTATTTATACTTTGCGCCGAGGGTAAAACGCACGCTTTTCCCTCGGCGCAAAAGGTTATAAACCTAAGTCGTCTAACAGTTTTTTCATACTTGAAGCCTCTTCTTGCGAGACGTCTCCGTTATACTTTAATTCGTTCAAGGTTCGCTTAGCGTGCCCGCGAAATACGAGTTTAAACCAACGTCTGACCTCCATAATCGGTGTTAACCACTTGTGTTTTTGTAAGATAGGATATTGATATTTTATTACTTCGTACGACAGAAAAATCCTCGAGCACGCGTACTTTAATCGCCCGCCTTTTTTTTGCTGTTGTAAAGTTATTCTGTTTTCGTTCGTTCCATACACCCCGCCGCGCAAAATATACGATTGCATTTGCTCGGTTACGTCGGTATGCTCCGCCTTGCCGAACCACACTTCGGACAAGCGTTGCGCGTGTTTTTCAAACGTCGCGAGATTTCCGCTTTCCAAAAATCCATTCAATTTTTCTTAGTCGAATTTCAAGTTTGAGTTTAATATTTTCAAGTCGAGAAACGGACGTATTCCGCAACCGCCGTTCTCAAAATGCTTCGCCATGTGCGCCACGTGGTAAAAATAAAACAGTTCGTTCGACATTTTATTTAAGCCGCCCTCGCCGTCTTTTTCAACGTCGTCCCATACGTCTTTTAATACCTCGCAAGCCGTGTTGGCGTATATATTTTCCACCAAGCGGTAATGCAGTTCCACGTGCATTTTGCTTTTCGTATTAAACGAGACGTCGTGCGAACCTCTTACCGTTTCTTCGTAGCCGAGTTTTTCCGTTAAAATGGCCGAAGCACGTTCTAAATCCTCTTCCTTTATCAAAACGTCGACGTCGCAACTCGTACGCATCCACGGTTCGGGATAATACCCGCGTATAACCGAACCTTTCAAAGGTACGTACGACAAGTTTGCCGCGTCGAACGATTCTTTTAT
Organism: uncultured Christensenella sp.; assembly: GCA_964576995.1. Classification (GTDB taxonomy): domain Bacteria; phylum Bacillota; class Clostridia; order Christensenellales; family Borkfalkiaceae; genus UBA1259. The sequence goes on from CAZNWP010000033.1 coordinate 9,062, forward strand.
TTCGTTTAAATCATGATTTAAGTTTTCAAAGCGGTACACGGCGGTATAAATTTCGCTTGAAAACTTTGTTTTCGCTTCGTCGTTCGATATTAATCCGTTTTTAATTAGCGCGTCGCCGACGAGGTGCGCGATATCGTGTTTCTTTGACGACGCGTAGAGAACTTTGTAATCTTCGTCCGTAAACTCGGGATAAGTCGTTTTCTCGTCTTTCCCGAAAACCTCTTCTTTCACCAAACTAAGCAACGTTTTTGCCGTTTGCATATTTATACTCCCCTTTTCCCGCGTTTCACCTTAATTTAAAATGCGTTTTCTATATGATTTATAACCCCGTCGGTAACTTCCACGACGTCAAACCGACAAAGACTGTCCGTCTTGTTTTTACGCATAAGATATTCCGACGCAGCGAGTCTGTACCTTTCTTGTTTTTTCGCGTTCACCGACTCGGAAGCAAAACCGAATTCTTCGGACGTGCGCGTTTTCACTTCGATAAAAACGAGTTCGCCGTTCTTTTCCGCGATTATATCCATCTCGCCGAATCGTGCGCGATAATTGGTTTCTATTATCTTGTATCCGTTCTTTTTTAAGTATTTTGCGGCTTTTCTTTCGCCGACTCTACCCAAAAGTTTTTTATGAAAGTTCTTCTGTGCAGTTTGCAAGGTCCTTTCTCCTTTACCGCCCGTATATGAGCCGCGCTTCCGTAGCCTTTATTTTTCTCAAACCCGTATTCGGGGTACTCTTCGGCGTATTTTACCATCAACGCGTCTCTATACGTTTTTGCTATGATAGACGCGCAACCGATAGTATAACTCTTCATATCGCCTTTAACGACGTATTCCGCCTCGATATCCAAATGTAGATTAGGTCCGTCGACGAGAACGGCGTCGGGTTTTACTTTAAGCCCTTCGGCGGCGAGAGTCATACACTTTCTGACCGCTTGATAAATATTTACTTCGTCTACCTCTTGCGGAGATATTTCGACTACGTTGTAGGCTATCGCTTTCGCTTTAATGAGTTCGGCGAGGCGTTCGCGTTTTTTCGGCGTAAGTTTTTTACTGTCGTCAACGCCTTCTATAATATCTCCGTCTCCCGTCGGCATTATAACGGCGCAACAAACGAGCGGACCCGCAAGCGGACCTCTGCCCGCTTCGTCAACCCCCGCAACGCATCGTAAGCCGCGTTCGTAATATTTTCTTTCGTATTGCAATTTATCCATATCGTTTTACTCGAGCATAATTTTCCCGAACCTACCCTTACGGAAGTCGTCGATAATCGCGGTAGCACAACGCTCGTAATCGTAATCTCCGCCGCGCATCAAAAAACCGCGACGTGCGCACACGGCGTTCATAACTTCGAGAGCGGACGAATCCGCGCACTCTTCTCCGTACTTTTCGCAAAGCGCGGTCGTGTGCTTTTCTTGCATTTCCGTTATAAATTCGTACGCAAGATCGGCGGAATCCACGTTTGCGTCGTTCATACTGCCGATAAAAGCGAGATGTTTTGCAAACGTTTGATTTTCAAACGCGGGAGGCATCGTCCCGGGAGTGTCTAAAAGTTCTAAATCTTTAAGTCTTACCCACTGCTTGCCGCGCGTAACCCCCGCTTTGTTTCCCGTAGCGGTTTTTTTGCCGCCGCAAAGCGCGTTTATAATCGTCGATTTTCCCGTATTAGGAATACCCGCAACCATAATGCGGAGCGGGCGAGCTATACCTTTTGCGCGATAACGTTCCGATTTTTCTTTTAGCAATTCGAAAATGCCGTTATACAACGTATCGACGGTGCGTTTATCCATAGCGCACACGGAAACGGCGGTTTTACCGTTTTCCTTTAACGTTTTAGCAACTCTGCGGACGTCCGCGCTTTCAACGAGGTCGCATTTATTTAACACGTAAAGTATTTTTTTATCGCGAAACAATCCGTCGAGTTTCGGGTTAAGCGAAGCAAACGGTGCGCGAGCATCGAGAACGACGAGAACTCCGTCGACGGACTTTAAATTCTCTTCCATCATGCGCATTGCCGCGGTCATATGTCCGGGGAACCATTGTAAATGTTGCATTTCTCACCTTTTATTTTAACAAATCGGGACGGCGAGCCGCGGTTATTTCGAGAGATTTTTTCTCGCGCCATTTATCCACTTCGCCGTGATTGCCGGACAAAAGCACGTCCGGAACTTTAAGCCCCATAAATTCTTGAGGTTTAGTATATTGAGGGTATTCCAAAAGTCCCGCGGAAAAACTTTCCGAGTCGAGGGACTCACGTTTTATAACCCCTTCGACGTATCTGCTAACCGCGTCGGTTACTGCCATCGCGGGTATTTCACCGCCCGTCAAGACGTAATCTCCGACGGATAATTCTTCGTCGATAAATAAATCTATAACGCGTTGATCTACGCCCTCGTAATGCCCGCAAAGCAAAAGCAATCTGTCAAGTCCCGCGTACTCGGTAACGACTTTTTGATTAAGCGTTCTTCCCTTCGGGGACATAAAAACGCGTCTCGCCTCGTGATTCGGATCTACCGCTTGGATTGCGGAAGCGATAGGTTGCGGAGTCATAACCATTCCTGCCCCGCCGCCGAACGGCGTGTCGTCGCATTTTCTGTGTTTATCGAGAGTGTAATCTCGTATATCGGTAACGACGATCTCTATTTTTCCGTTCTTTTGCGCGCGACCTAAAATACTCATCGAAAGTGGCGCGAACATTTCGGGGAAAAGCGTTAAAATATCAATCCGCATAACAAGCAATCTCCCCGAATATTTTCGTGTTGACGGTTATTTTCCCGTCTTTTAAGTCGACGTTTTCGAGTACCTTTTTTAAAAAGGGAAAAGAAACGGTTTTCCCGTCGTCGGTTTTAAGCCAAACGACGTCCGTTCTTCCTTCGGTTATTTCGCAAACCGAACCGATTTTACCCCCCTCGGAGTTTACCACCGTCGCACCGATAAGGTCGGCTATAAAATAGCGGTCTTTGGCGAGAGGAACGGCGTTTTCGCGTTCCACGCATAAGAACTTACCGCGATACGCTTCCGCGGCGTTTCTGTCCGCTACACCGTCAAGCAACACGAACACGTCCCCGCCGCCGACTCTTGCGGATACGACGCGGACGTGATTACCGTCGATAAGTACCGTTTTTAACGTTTTAAATCTTTCGGGATCGTCGGTTAGCGGTCTTACCTTTATTTCGCCGCGAACGCCTTGCGGCTTTACCGCGACGCCGATTTTTAATATTTTTTCCATTTAATACCGAAAAACGGGGAATTATTCTTCCCCGCGTTCCTTAATTTCTATAACGTATTTTTTGTTCTCTTTAGCGGAACCCGCGCGGACAAGCGTGCGTAAAGCCTTAGCGATTTTACCCTGTCTGCCTATAACCTTGCCCATGTCTCCGTCGACTAAAGTTACGGTTACGCGAACCGTTCTTCCGTCGTCCTTTACGTCGTATAAGACTTTATCTGGATGTTCCGCGAACGTTTCGACTACGAATTTTATAAATTCCAACATCTGCCGTTCACCGTACCTTATTTAGAACTCTTTCTTACCTTGGTTTTAGAGGGGGAAAGTTTGGTCGGTTTGGGTAATATGCCTTGATTTACGAGAATATTCTTCACGGTAGCGGTCGGTTGAACGCCTTTAGCGAGCCAATCTTTCGCTTTGTCCGCGTCGACTACTATTTCCGCGGGTACTGCGGTGGGGTTATAATGCCCTACTTTATCGATGTACGCGCCGTCGCGAGCGTTTCTGCTGTCCGTGATTACGATACGATAAAAGGGGGATTTTTTGTCGCCCATTCTCGTCAATCTCATTTTTACTGCCATTGTTTTAACTCCTTTTGCCTTGCGGCTTATATAAATATTTTAATTTTTTCGTTTTATTTCCCGTTA
>CAZNWP010000034.1:0-12839 GCA_964576995.1 uncultured Christensenella sp.
CCACCCCGACAATATGGCGGCAGGTCCTTCCTCTTACGGTATGACGGACACGATGGGCAGAATGCACTCCGACGCTCAGTTCGCAGGTTCTTCTTCCGTTCCCGCTCACGTAGAGATGATGGGCTTAATCGGCGCGGGCAACAACCCGATGGTCGGTATGACCGTCGCATGCGCGGTTGCCGTGCAAGAAGCGCTTAATAAATAAGGTTTAAGCGAATAAACGAAAAAATAACGCGGCGGCGAGGTAAATTTTACCTCGCCGCCGCGACGTTTTTCTCGGAATATATTTTATTTCATTTCAACGCCCGAGGGGGAGAACATAAACACGTTCTTTTCCACCTCGTAGACGCCGCCGCCGAGCGCGTACACCGCGCCGGATAACATATCTACGATGCGAATAGCCGTTTCAGGCTTGATAGCCGAAACGTGAACGACTGCGGTTCTGCCGTTTTTAAGTATGTCAATAATCGCTTCGACGTCTTTATAAGACGACGGACTGAATACGGATATAGGTCCGCGCTCCGTCGGTTTGTCGTCGGTAACGCCCGCGCGACGATCGCCGAAAGAGGTTCTGTCGTTTTTGAGTTTTTGATCTTTGCCGAATAAATCGAATACGCCCATTTTATATCTCCGTTTTTAGCGCGCGTTCGCGCCGTAATTCCTTTGCCCGAAAAGTTGCGTTCCGAGCCTTATCGTATTGCTTCCGTTTTTGATTGCGATTTTATAATCCGCGCTCATACCGACGGACAAATACTTAAAATCGTAACCCTTACTTAATAATGTATCATAAATTTCGCGCATTTGCAAGCATAATCGCGCAATAAATTTTTCGTCGTCGGATTTAGGCAACATTGCCATAAGTCCTAACACTCTGATATTGTCGAGTTTTGCCGCGTTTTCCGCGAATTTTTCCGCTTCGTCTACGGAACACCCGCTTTTAGACGCTTCGCCGCCGACGTTTATCTCTAATAAAACGTCTTGAATTACACCGCGGTTTTTCGCCACGCGCGATATTTCTTCCGCGAGTTTAAGGTTGTCCACGGAATGTATAAGTTTAACTTTGCCGACGAGATATTTTACCTTATTCGTTTGCAAGTGCCCGATGAAGTGTTGTTCCGCGCCGATTACATTATCCGTTTTTTCGCGAAATTCTTGCACTTTGTTTTCGGCAACGACTTCAACGCCGTAACTTACCGCTTGATTGATAACGTCCGCGGGCACGGTTTTCGTCGCCGCGACGAGCGTTATTTTTTCGCCGAGATTATTGCCGTTTTTTATTTCGTTTAATACGCTTTCGATGTTTTCTTTAAGCATAATTGTTTATCCTAAAACGTCGCTCATACTATAGAGCCCCGATTTTTTATCCGCTAAAAACTCCGCCGCTTTAATCGCTCCTAACGCAAACACGCATACGTTCGTCGCGCGGTGCGTTAAGATAACCGCCTCGTCTTTTCCGAAAAAATATACCGAGTGTTCGCCCGTCGCGTTGCCCGCCCTTATAGAATGTACGGGAACGGGGGAAGAGTTTTGCTTTTCTATTTCCGCCGCCAACGTCGCGGCAGTACCGCTCGGCGCGTCCTTTTTGCCTTTGCGGTGAATTTCCGTTATTTCCGAGTCGAAACCGCGCAAGTCTTGCGATAACGTTTTTATCGCGCGCAATACCGCGTTTATGCCTATCGAAGTGTTGTTCGCGCGGAGTAACGCGACTTTCGTGCTTGCGTCTTTAATTTGCTTTTCTTGTTTTTCGGTATAACCGGTGGTGCATAACGCCGTCGGAACGCCGTTTTTCGTCGCGTAAGCGAGAAGATTAGAGAGTGCGGAGGGAGAAGAAAAATCTATTATCGCGTCGGGCTTTTCCTTAACGTCGGAAAACCGCGCGTATACGGGAAAATCTTTGCGCGAAAAATCGTTTTTCGTCGCTATACCGCATATAGGCGTTACCGTATCCGAGTTATAAGTCGCGTCGATAACCGCTTTTCCGAGTCTGCCCGTCGCGCCGCATACGAGAATTTTTAACGTAATATCGCCCCCCCCTTAAACGTTAAATCCGAAATTCCGCATTTCCGATATAAGCGTGCGTTCGTGTTCCGCTTCGAGCGGGGTGAGAGGAGGGCGAACGTTTCCGTTGCCGAGTCCTAAAAGTTCCGTCGCGCGCTTCACGGGAATGGGGTTCACTTCCGTAAACAATTGATTTATCAGGGGTAACAGTTTTTCTTGCAAGAGCATAGCCTTACGGTTTTTGCCTTGCGTAAAATATTCGACGACTTTAACCGTTTCTTTCGGTGCGACGTTGGATACTACGGAGATAACCCCCGAAGCGCCCGCCGCGAGCATAGGCAGATTAAGGTTGTCGTCGCCCGAATAAAGCGCGGTTTTACCGCTTATAAGACGCGCCGTTTCGCAAATCTGATACATATTGCCGCACGCTTCTTTTAAGCCGCCCACGTTTTTAATTTCGGCGAGTTCCGCCATCGTTTCGGGCAAAATGTTAAGTCCCGTCCTTGCGGGAACGTTGTAACAAATTACGGGAATATCCACGTTGCCGCAAATATCTTCGTAATATTTAACCACGCCTTTCTGCGTGCATTTGTTGTAATAGGGCGTAACCGTCAAAAGACCGTCCGCGCCGCACTTTTGTGCGAGAACGCTTTTTTCAATCGCCGTTTTCGTGTCGTTTGCGCCCGTGCCTAAAATAAGTTTTGCACGCCCCGCGATTTTATCGCGCGCGAATTCCGCAATGTGCCGATATTCTTCGTCGGACACCGTCGCCGCTTCGCCCGTCGTTCCTAAAAAGCATAACGCGGAAACACCGCCCGCTATTTGAAATTCGATTTGCCGAGCGAGCGCGTCGAAGTCTATTCCGTAATCCGCGAACGGGGTTACCGCAGCGGTGCAAACGCCTTTGAAAACGGTTTTATTCATTACATTCTCCGATAAAATTATTTGCCGGAGAACGGTTTAGGCGGTTCCCGCGGCTAATCAAACGTTGAGTTGATCTTTCACCGCGCCGAGTTCGATTGCCTTTTCCGCAATTTGAACGGTGTTCGTCGCCGCGCCTTTTCTTATGTTGTCCGCGACGATCCAGAGGTTGACTCCGGATTTAACCGTGTCGTCGAGTCTTATTCTTCCGACGAAAACTTCGTCTTTGTCTTCCGCCGTTAAGGGCATGGGATAGACGGAGTTTTTAACGTCGTCTTGTACGATAACGCCTTCCGCGTTGCGGAGAACTTCTTTTACTTGTTCGAGAGTGCAGGGCTTTTCGAATTCGACGTTTACCGATTCGCTGTGTCCGTAATAGACGGGCACTCTTACGCACGTAGCCGTAATTTTAAGACTTTGATCGTTTAAGATTTTCTTCGTTTCGAAAATCATCTTGTCTTCTTCTTTCGTGTAGCCGTTATCCATAAAAACGTCTATGTGTGGCAAGCAATTTCCGAAAATGGGGTAGGGAAACTTTTGCGGTTTTTCTCCGCAGATACCGCCTTTTAAGTCGTTGAACCCGCGAACGCCCGCGCCCGATACCGCTTGGTAGGTAGAGTATACTATGCGCTTAATCTTAAACGCGTCGTGAAGCGGTTTTAACGCGACTACCGCTTGAATGGTAGAGCAGTTGGGGTTCGCTATAATATTTTTATGCTTTAAGATGTCTTGAGGGTTACACTCGGGAACGACGAGGGGTACGTTTTCGTCTCTTCTCCACGCGCTGGAATTGTCGATGACGAGCGCGCCGTGCTTAGCGAAAATAGGCGCGAATTTTTTGCTCACGTCTCCGCCCGCCGAAAATAAAGCGATGTCGATTTTTTTATCGAGAACGTTTTCTTCGGTGAGTTCGATAACTTTATACGTTTTGCCGAGGAGTTCGATTTCTTTGCCGGCAGACTTTGCCGACGCGTAAAGATAATAATTTTCTGCGGGGAGATTTCTCTCTCTTAACACTTGTAAAAACTTGTTTCCGACCATTCCCGTCGCGCCGACGACGGCGATATTGTATTTTTTCATTAAAGCCTTCCTTTATACGCGGCGCAAAATATAGTAATAGCGTCCGTAATTCGTCTAATATATAACAGTTTAACAAAAATCCGAAGAAATGTAAAGTTTTTTCGGGTAAGCGTTGATTTTTATTTGTAAAATATTTAATTTTAGTATACAATAATAAGGAAAGACTGAGAAAAAACGAATATATTCTAAAACGCCTCCGTGATTTTTCGGGGGGCGGGGAGATACGATATGGCGAATAAAAAGAAAGGCGGCGGCTTGATAAACAGAATTTTAATGGGTTCGGAAAAGTCCGAAGGGTACGCGAGAGCGTCTCTGCCGTCCAACAGATGGGAACTTTTTTGGGATATTTTCAAGGGTAGATTTTGGAAACTCGTAGTGATAAATCTTCTCGTGTTATTGTTTTGTATTCCGATGGTATTGCTTTTCTGGTTCAGAAGCGTCGCAATCTCGGGTTACGGTTCTATGTATCCTTTCGCGCAAGGTTTCGGCGTGGGATATCAAGCGCCTCTTTCGATGGCTGGTTTTTCCGAAAGCATAGTCTTTAACGTGAATTTAACGATTTATCTTCTCTTTCCTATAGCCGCGCTGATTGCCGCGTTAGGCGTATCGGGCGGCGCGTACGTCGTGCGCAATATGGTGTGGACGGAAGGTATTTTCGTCGCCAACGATTTTTGGCGCGGAATAAAACAAAACTTTAAGCAAATGGCGGTTATCGCGCTCGTATATTCGCTCGTGTTTTATATCGGCAACGCGTCGATCGCAATGTGCGATCAGTATATCGCCGTAGACGCAGATCACAAGTGGCTTTTTTACGTGTCGAAAATTCTCACGTACACGCTTATGATAGTGTATTCCGTGATGACGCTTCACATGATAACTATGTCGGTAACGTACGAACTTAAATTCCGCAACCTCGTAAAAAATTCCTTTTTGTTCACGATAGGACTTGCGCCGCAAAACGTGTTTTTCGTGTTTTTGGGGTTGCTGCCTTTCTTGTTCTTAACGTTCGGTTCGTTCTTTTTGATGATAGGTATAATGCTCGTATTGTTTTTGGCGTTCGCGTTCTTCCTTCTCGTTTGGACGGACTATTGCCAATGGGCGTACGACAGATTTATCAACGATAAAGTCCCGGGCGCGCAGAAGAACAGAGGTATTTACGAGAAGGTAAAGGAGAGCAATTCGGAAGCGTTGAGAAAATACCGCGAACAAGTCGCGCTTACGTCGAAATCTTCGCTTAACTCTAAACCCATTAAACCGATAACCGACGACGAATTGAAGTTGGAGGAATTGCCGACTTCCTTTAACAGAAACGATATAATTAAACTTAACGAAAGCAAACAGCGTATTATAGAAGATCACGAACAATACGTCGAAGAGCATAAAAACGATCCCGAATTTGCAGATCTCGAGTTGTCGCCCGAAGCCAAAAAGAAAGCGGCGGATACCGAAAAGAAAATCGCCGCGGCGAAAAAAGAACTCGCAAAGCGTTATAAAGACGAATAGGCTTAAGTTATTAAGGAGAAGCGGTGAATAAACTGATAAAAACTTTGATAGCGGACGGGCAATTGTCTCTTTCCGTTCTCGATACGACGGATATGGTGAACGACGCGATAAGCATACACGGGTTATCGCCCGTATGCGCGGCGGCTCTCGGTAGAACGATGACGATTTGCACGTTTATGGCGTCGGGGCTTAAAAACGAAAACGACAGATTATCCGTTACCGTGGCGGGCGGCGGACCTATCGGCAAAATAACTGTGTGCGGTAACGCGGAATTGTGTATGCGCGGTTCGGTTACCAACCCGCAAGTGGATATACCCTTGCGCGCGGACGGAAAACTCGACGTCGGCGGGGCGGTAGGCAAGGCGGGGCGACTGACCGTCGTCAAAAGTATGGGACTGAAAGATCCGTATTCCGGCACGAGCGGGCTCGTATGCGGAGAGATTGCGGAAGATTTTGCGGCTTATTACGCGTATAGCGAACAAATTCCGACTGCAATCGCGCTCGGCGTTAAGATAGGTAAAGACTTAAAATGCGTAGGCGCGGGCGGGGTAATCGTGCAAGCGATGCCGTTCGCGGAAGAGAAAAACTTGATAGCCGCGGAAAACGCGGTGAAATCTTTAACCAACGTTTCGACGCTCGTTTCCGAACTCGGAGCGGAAAAAATCGCGGAAAAGTTTTTCGGCGTTAAGGGCGGATACGACACGTACGAACCGTTATATAAATGCCTATGCAGCAGAGAAAAAACCGAAGCGACGTTAAAATCTCTCGGCAAAGAAGAATTGCTAAACGTTATACGTGAACAAGGAAGAATCCTCGTAACTTGCGAGTTTTGCAACGCGAGGTACGAATTTAATAAAGAGGAAACGGAACGAATGTTTCGGGAGGAGTAAATATGGTAAACGAAAGTAAAGTAATACAATTCGGCAAACCGTCGGATAAAGCGGATTTGTATTTCGATATAGCGGATCGTCGTGCGGAAGGTGGTGATCTTTCGGGGGCGCTCGGCGTAATGTTTTCCGCGCTTAACGGTTGCGCGAAAAAAGACAAAGCGGATATTTTAGAGGAAATCGCTAATTTATACACCGATATGGGCTTATACGAACTCGCTAATCAATATTGGTACAGATACCTCGATTGTACTCCTAAGGATAAATCTATGTTACCGTGTTCGGAGATTGCTATCAACTGTTTGATTATGGGCGACACGTACTCGGCTAAATCGATATTGCAGAAAGCGTTTACCGACACAAAAATGGATACGGAAGATTGGACTGAAGAACAAGTCGTCGACTTCGTTATGAAAGAAACGGGTGTCGTCAAGCGTAAGTTCAATATCGTCCACCCGCCGAAGAGCGCGAATTATCACGAATCGAGAAACAGCGGTCGTCTCGCGATGGCTAACGGTCGCTTCGAAGAGTGTATAGAAGAGTTTACTTCGATTCCCGACGAAAAGCGTTCGCCAGAAGAGGACGGCGACTTGGCGATGGCGTATTATTATATAGGCAATAAGAAAAAGGCTATCCAATGCTTGCAAGACTCGATAGAAAAAACGGGCGGTAACCTTATAGCGTATTGCGATCTTGCGGCGATATACCGCGATATGCGCGATATTAGCAAGGCGAACTTTTATTACGATAAAGTATTGGAATTTGCAAAAGACGAAAAGGCGGATTTTTTCAAAATCGGAATGTGCGCGGTGCATAAGTGCGATCACGAACGCGTTTTGGAATTTCTTCCCAAAGCGGAAAAAGAATATCCTTACAACTTAACGGTAAAATTCTTCGTGGCGGTCGCCGCGATGAATACGGGAAAATACGATATCGCAAGCGAATATCTCGAAGAATGTCTTAAACTCAGTCGCGAGGACGGCATGTACGTTTTCTTTGCGGACTTCGTTAAAAAACTTTCCGCGGGCGATAAAACCGCTCAATCTCTTATACCGCTTAAATACGAGAAGGTGATTCCGCAAAATTTATTGCCTAAATACGAGAGATTGTTTAGTGCGGCTATGTGGGAAAACGTATCCGAAGCTCGCAAAGCCGAAGCGGTTAAAATCGCTAAAACGTGCATTTATAACCCCGACAAGCGTCTTACTCAATTTGCCGCGGGAACGATAATTACTTGCTGCAAAAAAGAGGAAGCGCTCGAATTTTTCAGAAACGCGTTGCTTTCCGTCGACGTCGATACGGCGGGCAAAGTTAGTATTTTGTACGCTATCGTCAGCACGGAAAATTACGGTAAATTCAATATCGAATTGAACAGATGCTATCATAAGTTAAACATTCACAAGACGCCGTTTAAAAATAGCGATAAGGTAGGATCGAAGATGGTTGACGCTTACGCGGCTTGCATCGTGAACACTTTTTATATCGCGGACGGCGTAACGGACGCCGAATATAAAGTATTGAAAATGTTTTACGACGAGCACCCCGACGTTCTCGCCAAAGACAGATATACGGCGGACGATATCGCCGTCGCCGCCATCATAGCGGTGCTAGGCGAGGGCGAGTTGCAGACTATGTGCGGGGCTTTACAAACTACGCCCGTTAAAGTTTATAATTTCTTAAAGGCAATAGAAGATGACGTCAATAAAAATAATTAATCTCGATAAACTTTTCGATAAATATATTTCGGGTTACGTCTATAAAAACGTAGGCAAGGTAAAACCCGAAGAGATAGAAAACAACATTCCCGTTTTATACGAAAAATTCGGCGACGAAAAAATCGACGGTTTAGACGGCAAAACTCCGAACACGTTTTACCGCGACTATTCCGTCGCGGAACTTCTCGAATGTTTGAAAACTCACGTGGACGAAAAAGTTCCCGTATCCGACTTTTTGTGCGAAGCGATAATCGCGTCGAAAGACGGCAAAAAAGCGGTTGCGGACGCGCTTAAAAACGACGAGTCGGAAGAGTATACCGCGTATCTTATGAATATGCTTTCGGATATGGGCGGCGAAGTCCCCGTCGGAAGATATTTCGAATACGCGCTTATGGATTATCCCGACAGCGTGGGCGAACTGGCCACGGAATTTTTGTGCGAGGTTGCGAACGACGTGAAGGATTCCGCCGTAGAACGTTATAAAGACGCGGACGAAAAGGGTAAAGGGCGTATCGCCGAGATATTGTCTCGCGCGGGAAAAGACGACGCCGTATTTAATATCTTAATCGAAGAATTCGTTAAGCACGGCGAGAATATTCCGTTATACGCTTCCTATCTTTCTCGGTACGGAGACGAACGCGCGTTGCCGTTTTTAGAAACCGCGGCGGAAAACGAAAAACTCAGTTACGCCGATTTCGAAGAGTTGCGCTTCGCCATAGAAACGCTCGGCGGAGAATGTAAGGTTAAACGCGATTTTACCAAGGATAAAACTTATAAAAAAATTAAAAATATCAAGAGAACGCCTATCGCTTAAACGGCGCGTTTAGAATAATAAGAGGTTTTCGCTCATATCGTATAGAGTGAAAACCTTTTTTAACGTTCTGAAAGTTTTTTGTTCCGTATCGGGCGCGATCGTCGGCGCGGGGTTTTTGTCCGGCGCGGAACTCGTTTGCTTTTTCGGAACGGAAAATTTTTTTGCGACGACGGCTTTCGCTTCCGTACTGTTCGCCGTTACGCTTTTTTTATTTTTTAAGTGCGAAACTTCGCGTCTTGACGGGGAAAACGACGTCTTTATAAAAATATCGTCGTACTTGGCGGATTTCATTTTTCTCGCGGGGTGCTTCGCCGCTCTCGACGCGGTGTTTAATAATGAAAGCGCGGGCGGTTTTCCGTTCGTGTCCGTTGCGTCGGCGGTATTCGCGTTCGCGTATTCGTCGAAAGGCGGTAAGGGGCTTGAAAAGGTGAACACTATCGCAACGCCCGTCGCGCTCGCGGCGGTGAATTGCTTTTTAATCGTTTATCTATTGAAAAAACCGTCGGGACTTACTTGCGCTCAAACGGTAAAAGCCAACGGTATAATGCCGATTTTATACGTTTTTATGAACGTTTTTGCGGCAACGCCCGCGTTAAGATACGTAAAAAAGGAAAAAACGCAGAAAGAAACGACGGCGGCGAGCATACTTTTCGGTGCGTTCGTGTTTTTGCAGTCTGCTTTAATATTGTCCGTCGCGATCGCGGCGAAAACCGCGGGAAATACAGTTCCGGTCGTTGCGGCGTTCGAAGGGTGTAAGTATTCGTTCGTACTTAAAGCCGCAATGTTGTTAAGCGTTTTTACGTCTTTTTACTCGTTTTTCTTGCCCGTATACGACGGCGCGTCTCGCGTCGGCGGAAGAAAATTCGGGTTTTTAGTCGTGGCGGCGGCGTTCTTTTTGTCGCGAGCGGGGTTTGGTAAGGTTATTAAATACCTTTATCCCGCGGTCGGAGCGGCGGGCGTTACCGCGTTTATAAAAATTTTGGTTGCGACGGTTAAAAATAAAGGTATAAAAAATGCGAGTTTAACCGATAATAATCGAAAGACAGGGGGAACGTTATGTCCAAGAAAAAGAAAAACAAAGTTAAAAAATTAACCGAAGAAGAATACGGGCAATATATTATGGCGTTAAAAGACGAAACGCCGCCCAAACCCGTGAGAGAACTTCAGAAGTAACCGAAAATCCGCCTTCGCGCGGATTTTTTTCTTTATAATCGTTGTGTTTTTTTTTCGGATATGGTAAAATAATAAAAAAGAAAAGGATTTTACTAAACGTTCTTATGGTAGAGATTAAAGAAGTTTCCGGTTTAAGACGCCGTAAATTGTTCGCGGAATATCCTTTAAAATTATATAAGGATTGCCCGTATTACGTTCCGTCTCTTTTAGGCGACGAGAAAAATATATTTAATCCGAAAAAAAATTTCAGAATGAAAAATAACCCGTGCAAGGGCTTTTTGTGTTATAAAGACGGCAAACTCGTCGGCAGAATAGCGGGGCTCGTGTGCAACGAGGAGAACTATAATTCTAAGGAGAAGTACGTGCGTTTTTCGCGATTCGATTGTATCGACGATAAAGAAGTGTTCGTCGCGCTTTTAGGCGCGGTGGAGGCTTTCGGTAAAGAAAACGGCGCGGAAGTCATTCACGGACCGTGGGGCTTTAACGACACGGACAGAGAGGGGATGCTTACGTACGGTTTTAACGAACGCAGTACCTACGCCACCAATTATTATTATCCGTATTTTCACGAGCGTATGCGCGAGTTGGGGTTTTCGGACGAGTCTAAATGGGTAGAGAACAGATTCGTTATCCCCGATAAACCGTACGACAGAGTAACCGAACTTGCGGAAAGATTGAAAAAGAGATTAAAACTTCGCGATATATCCGACGAAATGAGCGTCAAGGATATAGTAAAAAAGTACGGCGACGATTGGTTCGATACGCTTAACGACGCGTACGGCAAGTTAGACGGGTACGTTCCCATCGTCGGCAACGCCAAAAAAAGCGTGCTAAAACAGTTCGCCACGATAATCAATTCGAGATATATAAGTATTCTCGTCGACGAAAAGGACAGAGTCGCTGGCTTCGGCGTAGTGCTTCCGTCTATTTGCAAACCGCTTATAAAACACAGAGGAAAACTTTTTCCGACGGGCTTTATCGGCGTGTTGCGTTGCATAAAGAAGCCGAAAGAACTCGAAATGGCGTTAATAGGTTTGCGTAGCGAGTATAAAAATTCCGGCATAAACGCGATTATCATATCGAAGATTATGAACAACGTCGTATCCGACGGAATAGAAAATATCGAAAGCAATCCGATGCTCGAAACGAATTATCCGATTTTACAGCAATGGAAATTCGCTGAATACGAGGTGGTTAAAAAACGTCAAACATTTAAAAAAGAGATAGTTTAATAAAAGCGTTATAATCTTTCCCGCGGTAAATAGGTTGCCGCGGGAAAAAATTACCTAATTTTATTAAAAAAATATTATTTTGGCGTTAAAACGGTTGAGTTTATTTCGCGTTTGTGCTAAAATAATAAAGCATAAAATTCGCACCCGAAAAAGGTCGCGCTTTTCGTGTTGCCGAAAATCCACTTTTCAATCGGCAATGTCGCGCGGTAAAAACCCGATTCGGGGAGGCAAACGGAGGAATATTTTATGGCAGTAATCACTATGAAGCAACTCCTTGAAACGGGAGTACACTTCGGGCATCAAACCAGACGTTGGAACCCGAAAATGAAGAAGTATATCTACGGCGAAAGAAACGGGATTCATATCATCAATCTCGAACAAACCGTAGACCTTATCGAAAACGACGCTTATCCGTTCGTGGTAAACGAAGTTAAGAAAGGCAAATCCGTTCTTTTCGTAGGAACCAAAAAGCAGGCTCAAACCGCTATCAAAGAAGAAGCGGAACGTTGCGGTCAATTCTACATCAATTCGAGATGGCTCGGCGGCACGCTCACCAACTTTAAGACCATTCGTTCGAGAATCGACAGACTTAACAAACTCAATGCGATGGAAAAATCTGGCGAATTCGAACTTCTTCCCAAAAAAGAAGTTATGAAACTCAAAGCGGAAAGAGATAAACTCGAAATCAACCTCGGCGGCATCAAAGATATGAGATCGCTCCCCGGCATTATGTTTATCGTCGATCCCGATCAAGAAGACATCGCGGTATTAGAAGCGAAAAAACTTCACATTCCTATCGTTGCCATCACCGATACGAATTGCGATCCCGACTTGGTAGATCACGTTATCCCCGGCAACGACGACGCTATACGTGCAATCAAACTTATCGCGTCGGTTATAGCGGACGCGGTTATCGAGGCTAACCAAGGCGAAGAATTCGCTAAAGACGGCGACGAAGAAGCGGCAGTCGAAGAAGTCGCGGAAACCGTTGCGGAAGAAGCGACCGAACCCGAAAAAGCGGAATAATATAAAAGGAGAATTATCACTATGTTTACAGGAGCAGACGTTATCGCTCTTCGCCAAAAAACGGGCGCGGGCGTGTTAGATTGCAAAAAAGCGTTGACGGAAACCAACGGCGATATGGATAAAGCGGTAGATTTCCTCAGAGAAAAGGGAATTGCTACGGCGGCGAAAAAGGCTTCGAGAATAGCGGCGGAAGGTATTGTTTCCGCTAAAGTCGAAGGCAAGACCGGCGTATTGGTAGAAGTAAACTGCGAAACCGACTTCGTTGCGAAAGGAGATCAATATATAGAATTCGTAAACGGCGTTGCGGAATACGTTCTTAAAAACGACGTTGCGGATATAGACGCTCTCGTCGAAATCAAAAAGGACGAAACGATCGCGGCTACCGCTAAAATCGGCGAAAAAATCGCTATCCGTCGTTTTGCGAAATATACCGCTGACAACGGCGTCGTTGAAAGTTATATCCACATGGGCGGAAAAGTCGGCGTTTTAG
>CAZNWP010000035.1:0-8265 GCA_964576995.1 uncultured Christensenella sp.
ACGTAAAACGTTGACTTTTTTATTTTGCCGTATATAATATAATTAGCAGTCAAAACAAAAGAGTGCTAATTTTTAACGGGAGATTATTTATATATGAAAGAATTTAAGACGGAATCTAAAAGAGTTTTGGATTTAATGATTAACTCTATTTACACCAACAAAGAGATTTTCTTGCGCGAACTTATTTCCAACGCGTCCGACGCAATCGACAAGTTAAAGTTTATTTCGCTTACGGATACGACGGTTAATTCGGATTTCAAGATAACGCTTACCGCCGACAAAGACGCGAAAACGCTTACCGTGGAAGATAACGGTATAGGTATGACGGATAAAGATATGGAAAAAAACCTCGGCACTATCGCGGAGAGCGGCACGCTCGCGTTCAAAAAAGAAAACGAGGGAAAAGAGAACGAACTTATCGGACAATTCGGCGTAGGTTTTTACTCGGCGTTTATGGTCGCCGATAAAATCGAAGTTTATTCTAAGGCGTACGGAAGCGACAAAGCCTATAAATGGGAGAGTTGTGGCGTAGACGGTTACGAGATTACCGAAACGGAAAAGCAAGACGTAGGAAGCAAAATCGTGCTTACCTTAAAGTCAGACGCGGACGACGTTAAGTATTCCGAGTTTTTAGACGAATACAGACTTAAAAGGTTGGTAAAGCAATATTCCGATTATATTCGCTATCCTATTCAAATGCTTTGCACGCACTCGCATAGAAAAGAAGGTTCGCCCGACGACAAGCCCGAATACGAGGACGTTAAAGAACTCGAAACGTTAAACGGTATGGTTCCGCTTTGGAAAAAGCCGAAGTCGGAAGTAAGCAAAGAAAATCTCGACGAGTTTTATAAAAACGAATTTCACGATTGGACGGATCCGTTAAAAGGCGTTTACGCGAAAATCGAAGGCGCGGTTACTTACGACACGTTGTTGTTTTTCCCGTCTAAAGCGCCGTTCGACTATTATTCTAAAGATTACAAAAAAGGGCTTAAACTTTACTCTAACGGCGTAATGATAATGGAAAAATGCGAAGAACTGTTACCCGACTATTTCGGATTCGTGAGGGGCGTCGTCGATTCTTCCGATTTATCGCTTAATATCTCGCGCGAGATTTTACAACAAGACAGACAAGTAAAGGCGATTGCTAACGGCATCGAAAAGAAAATATCGTCCGAACTTAAAAAGATGATGGACGAGGACAGAGAAACGTACGAAAAACTCTTCGCGGAATTCGGTCTTTCCATTAAATTCGGCGTGTACGCGGGCTTCGGTATGAATAAGGACAAACTCAAAGACTTCTTGATGTTCTATTCGTCTAAAAAAGAAAAACTAGTTACGCTTAAAGAATACGTCGAGGGTATGGTAGACGGACAAAAAGATATTTTCTACGCGTCCGGTGAAAGTTACGAAAAAATCGCCAAACTTCCGCAAATCGAAAAAGCAAAAGAAAAGGGTTACGAAATACTTTTCTTCAAAGACGGCGTAGACGAATTCGTCGCGAAAATTCTTATGGATTACGACGGGAAAACCTTTAAGTCGGTGTCCGAGGCGGACTTCTCGCTAGATAGCGAAACGGAGAAAGAACAACTCAAAGAACAGAACGAAAAGCATAAAGACTTGCTTGCGGAAATTAAAGCGGATCTCGGCGACAAGGTTAAAGAAGTACGGCTTACCGCCAACCTTAAAACCTATCCCGTATGCTTGATATCAGGCGGCGACGTGTCCATCGAAATGGAAAAGGTGCTTAACTCTATGCCGAACTCCGACGGAAAAGTAAAAGCCGATAAGATTTTGGAAATAAGTTCTACGCATAGAATACTCGACAAACTGTTAGAACTTTTCGCAAACGATAAAGACGCGCTTAAAAAGTACGCCGTCGTATTATACGAACAAGCGAGAATGTTAGAAGGCTTGCCCGTAGACGACGTTACGGAATTCGTTACCTCGCTTAGCGACATTATATAAAAGTTAATAATAAACTATTCGTCCGCGGGGTAAAACTTGCCCCGCGGACGCAGTATATTAAGCGATTGCTAAAATTGCTAAAACTTAACGTTTTGTTTTTTTAATATTTTACTTTAACGAGGCATAACCCTTTTGCGGGCATAGTTTTAATATCCTTATGTCTTTTGCCCGATATTAACGCGTTCGATACGTCTTTAAGCGTTATTTTTCCGCTGCCCGCCGCGATTAACGTTCCCGCGATAATTCTCACCATGTTGTATAAAAACCCGCTTCCCGTAACGACGAAATCGTAATTTTCGCCGTCGTGTATTACGTCTAACGAATAAATCGTTCGCACCGTGGTTTTTGCGGAATATCCGCTCGCCGCGTAAGCCTTGAAGTCGTGTTTGCCGACGAAAATTTTTGCCGCTTCCCGCATCGTTTCTTCGTCGAGTTTACCGTAAACGCGGGATTTGTAACGCTCTTTTAGCGGTTCTTCTATATCGGAATTATAAATAGAATAGCGGTAGGTTTTAAGTTTGGCGTTTCTTCGCGCGTTAAAATCGTCGTCCGCGAGTTCGCTTTTCAAGGCTTTCACTCCGAACGGGAGAGCCGTGTTAAGCGCGACCGCAAATCGTTCGGGCGGAATTTCGGAACGCGTTTTAAAAGAGGCGACCTGTCCTTCTGCGTGTACGCCCGCGTCCGTTCTGCCGCTACCGACGACGGACGTTTTTTCACCGGTGATTTTTGTCAAGGCGTCCTCGACGACGCCCTGAACGGTTATTAAATCGTTTTGTTTCTGCCAACCGGAAAAGTCCGTTCCGTCGTAAGAAACTGTAAGTTTTATTACCATTTTGCTACCTTTTATCCTATGCCGCTTCGAAATCGGCGACGAGATATAATTAAGAATCCCGTAATATTGATTATCCGCACGATTTTTCTTTCTCGTAAAAAGCATAGGCGACGATAATAAAGAGCACGTTTATTATCGGGTTATTTCGTCGTATAAATCCTTAAACGTCGGGTTAAATGAAAGGATAAGTTTTATCTTTTTTGCCCGTAACCAACCTTTGATTCGTTTTTCTCTCGATATTGCGGAATTAACGTCGCTCGTTTCTTCGTAATACACGAGTTTATCGGCGTGATATTTTTCCGAAAAGCCTTTCGTTATTTTGTTTTTATGTTCGTATACGCGTCTTATAAGATTATTAGTAACTCTCCCGTATATAAAACGGTGTTTCTCTGATTTGTCAATATGTACACGTAATACCTTTTACACCGCGACGCCTAAGACGCCGTTAAGCGTTATTACGCCGACGATGAGCCCCGCGACCACGAGCGTGCCGATTAAATCGCGATACGTCGTTTTCAGTTTTTTATACCGCGTGCGGTTTTTACTGCCCGAATAACATCTTGCGTCCATCGCGTCGGCGAGTTCGTCCGCTCGGCGGAAGGAACTTATAAGTAAGGGGATAAGTACGGGTATAAGCGATTTTACGCGCTTAAACACGTTGCCGCTTTCAAAATCCGCCCCGCGCGCTTTTTGCGCTTTTATTATTCTGTCCGTCTCGTCTAAAAGTGTGGGGATAAACCGTAACGCGATACTCATTACGAGCGCAAATTCGTGAACGGGAAATTTAATCCATTTTAGCGGCGTTAATAAACTTTCTATACCGTCGGCAATTTCGACGGGTGAAGTCGTGAACGTTAAAAGCGACGCGCCGAGCACTATAAGCGTTATGCGCGCAGTGATGAACGCCGCGTTATACAGTCCCGCGTCGGTGATAAATCCGCCTTCCCATAACGGCGTGCCTTTCTTATTGAAGAAAATTTGCAACACCGCGGAGAATATTACGAAAAATATTATGGCTTTAACGCTCTTTAACATTTTCAAAAACGGAACGCGCGAAAATACCGTCGCTATAACGACGAATAAAAAGCACGCTGCGAAACCGAGAAAATAAAATTCGGGTTCGCTCTTAACTAAGAATACCGCTACGATGTAGGCTATCGCGAGAATAATTTTAACTCTCGCGTCCATCTTATGCACGAAGGAGTCGGCGGGGTAGTATTGTCCGAAAGATACGTCTTTCATTCGCTCACCTCCGTAAACCTTTGCGCGACTTTGCGGACGAAATCTTTAACCGTCAAATCGCTGTCGATATAAACGCCGTTCTCTTCGAGTTTTTTCGTGAGATACGCCGTTACGGGTACGTCGAGCCCCGTTCGTTTAAGCGCGTCCGCGTCCGTAAAAATATCTTTTGGCGCGCCGACCTTTATTATTTTTCCGTGAGAGAAAACCGCCGCTCTCGTGCAGTTTTCCGATACCAAGTCCATATCGTGCGAGACGACGACTATCGTTTTAACGAACCGTTCGTGCAGATCGTGAAGCAAACGCATAAACTCTCTTTTGCCGACGGGATCTAAACCCGCGGCGGGTTCGTCGAGAATTAAAACTTCGGGTTCGGAGACGATAACGCCCGCAATCGCAACGCGGCGTTTTTGCCCGCCCGACAGTTCGAACGGCGACTTGTCCGCGACGGCGGCGTAGTTTAAGCCGACGAGTTCTATCGCGCGACGGACGCGTTCGTCTTTTTCTTTATCCGTCATATCGGGGAAGAAGTTTTTAAGTCCGAAAGCGACGTCCTCTTTTACCGTTTCGGCGAATAATTGATATTCCGGGTATTGAAAGACCATACCCGTTTTGGCGCGTAACGCCTTAAAATCACATTTTTTGTCGGTTAAGTCGAATTGTCCGACGCGTACCGAGCCGCAATCTCTTTGAATTTTAATAAGCCCGTTTAAGTGGCATACGAAAGTGGACTTGCCGCTTCCCGTTTGTCCGATTATTCCGAAAAACTCGCCCTCGTTTACGGTAACCGTCGCGCAGTCTAACGCTTTAACGCTTAACCGTTTGTCTCCGCCACCGTAATAATACGAAAGATTTTCTACCGTTATTTGCATAATTTTGCCAACCTTTCGGCGAGATCGTCTTCGGTTAATACGATGCCGTCTATTTTTACGCCGTTTTCTCTGAGTTTTTCCGCAACGTAGGCGGGGTAAGGAAGTTCTAATCCGTAAGACTTTAATCTCGCGCCGTCGCCGAATATTTCCGCGGGCGTGCCTTCTATCGCTATTTCGCCGTTGTTTAATACTATTACTCTGTCGGCTTTAGCGGCTTCGTCCATATAATGCGTTATCGTTATCACCGTTACGCCGCGTTCTTTGTTGAGTTCGTTCGCAACGGCGAGAATTTCCTTTCTGCCTTGCGGATCGAGCATAGCCGTGGACTCGTCTAAAACGAGAACGTCGGGTTGCAGTGCGAGCACGCCCGCAATCGCCACGCGCTGCTTTTGTCCGCCCGACAGCCGAGCCGGCGAAGCCTTTTTATACGCGCTCATTCCGACGGCTTTTAACGCGTAGTCGATGCGCTTGCCGATTTCTTCTCTCGGTACGCCCATATTTTCGGGGCCGAACGCAACGTCGTCCTCTACGATAGAGGCGACTATGCCGTTATCGGGGTTTTGGAAAACCACTCCGACGCGCTTTCTTATTTCGAAACACTTGTCTTTTTCTTTGGTGGACGAGCCGTCTACCACGACTTCGCCGGAAGTCGGAATTAAAAGCCCGTTTAAGAGCCTCGCGAGAGTGGACTTGCCGCTTCCGTTACGCCCGATTATCGCCACGTATTCGCCTTTTTCAACGGAAAAAGTAACGCCGTTTAACGCGTTCTTTCGTTTATCGTAAGAAAAAAAGACGTTTTGAATTTCTAAAAATGCCACGATTGCTCCTTTTCCGCTTGCGCGAATATACTATCAATTTAATATTTTACCACAACCGCACGTTTTTTACAAGCGTTTTTTATCCGCGAAAATCCGTTACGCGTGGCTTTACCGTTTTTTTTAGCGTTAAAAGAAGTTGCGGACGGTAATCGCGCGAAAAAGATTGACTTATTATAAAAAAGACTATATAATTATATACTCAAAAAAGATTTTACGTTAGGAGAAACGATATGATTAAATTCGGTACGGGCGGTTGGAGAGCGGTAATAGGCGACGACTTTAATAAAGCGAATATTCGCCTTGCGACACAAGGGCTTTGCGATTATATGGCGGAAGAGAATAAAAAAGAACTTCCCGTTATGATAGGTTACGACAGACGTTTTTTGTCGGAGTCGGCGGCAAAGTGGATAGCCGAAGTTCTCGCGGGCAACGGCGTTAAAACTTGGTTTATGCGGCGCAGTACCCCGACGCCTATGGTTATGTTTACCGTAAAAAACGAAAAATTGCATTTCGGCATAGAGGTAACCGCAAGTCATAATCCTTACGATTACAACGGAATAAAATTCTTTACCGAAGAGGGTAGAGACGCGTCCGTCGAAAGCACGAAGAGAGTTGAAGAACTTATCGAAAAAGCGGTCGTTAAGAGCGTGCCTTTCGAAGAGGCGGTCGCCGCAGGAACGATTACTTACGTCAAAGCGCCGTTTAATAACTTTATAGATTCCATTTTATCGCGATTAGACGTCGAAACGATAAAGAACGCGGATTTGAGAGTGTTGTTCGATTCGATGCACGGCTCCGCGACGCACCCTATGCTTACTATGTTGTATAACACCCGCGTTACCGTCGATACGATGAACACCAATAAAGACGCGTATTTCGGCGGCAAGATGCCCGCGCCCAATTATTTGTTGTCGGTCGAACTCCGCAACAAAGTCGTGTCGGAAGGTTACGATCTCGGAATAGAGGTAGACGGGGACGGGGATCGCTTGGCTATAATAGACGGCGAAGGCAATTATATAGAAGCGAATCAAATACTCGTAATGCTCTATTATTATTTACACGAATACCGCGGTTGGAAAGGTCCCGTCGTGCGCAATCTCGCTACCACGCATATGCTTGACGCCGTTGCCGAATCGTTCGGCGAAAAGTGTTACGAAGTTCCCGTCGGGTTTAAGCATATCTCTTCTAAACTCGACGAAACGGACGCCGTACTCGGAGGCGAGTCGTCGGGCGGCTTAACCGTCAGAGGACATATATTCGGAAAAGACTCGATATACGCGACGGGGTTATTCGTCGAAATGGCTTGCGCCATAGGTAAGACGATAGGCGAGTTTTGGAAAGAGTTAGAAGCAAAATACGGCAAGTTCGCTATGCAAGAAGATAACTTGCGCTTTTCCGAAGATCAAAAATCTCGGATAGAAAAAGTGCTTGTAACCGATAGAATAATTCCCGACTTCAAAAGTAAGGTTGTTAAGAAAGTCGGATATAGCGACGGCATAAAATTCTATTTTACCGACGATTCGTTCGTTATATGCCGTTTCTCGGGAACCGAACCGCTCCTCAGAATTTTTGCCGAAGGCAAAACGAAAGAAGAGGCGAGCAATCTCATAGATTGCGTAAAGAGCGCGATTTTTTAATAAGAGTTAAAAATATTTGACTTATACATTCGGTAAGTGATATAATAAATAAAAAAATTATAAAGAGCCTAGGCTCTTTTTCGCCGTCTTTCTATTAGATCTAAAAGACGGCGAAAAGGGCAATCTTAGCGGCTTCTTTATAGGAGATTACACAATGAAACGTTTTTTTAAAAAAGTAACCGTATTGGTTTGCTTACTGTGCGTAGCGTTATCGTTCGCTTGCTTTGCCGCGTGCGAGATTTCTTCGCCTAGCGGCGGCGGACATACGCACGTGTCGGGCGGATATATTGAAGATGTTTTTCCGACTTGTTCCGAAGACGGAATTAGGGGACATTATATTTGTGCCGAATGCGGAATGAAGTTTTTAGACGCAAATCTCACCAACCAAATTAGAGACGTTACTATTCCGAGCAACGGACATAATACCGAATACGTTCCCGCATTAGAAAAAACTTGTACTACCGACGGACGTGCGAAATATTATCATTGTTTAGAATGTGATAAAAAGTTTTTAGACGAATACGGTACGTCGGAAGTTTCCGACGAATTTTTAGTGGTAAAAGCGAGCCACGAATTAACTTACGTCGCGACGAACGCTAAAACTTGTACGGAAGACGGCAACGTCGAACATTGGCACTGCTTCGAGTGCGAAAAGAATTTTTCCGACGATAACGGAAAGACGGAAATCGAAAACGTAGTAGTTCAAGCGGGGCATGAGTACGGCGAATGGATAAAAGAAGAGTCTAAAACTTGTACAGAGGACGGAACGAAAGGACATTATCATTGTTCGGGTTGCGGAGAAAATTTCGATACGGATAAAAACAAAATATACGACCTTACAATCGAGGCGGGGCATGAGTACGGCGAATGGATAAAAGAAGAGTCTAAAACTTGTACAGAGG
>CAZNWP010000035.1:8365-12526 GCA_964576995.1 uncultured Christensenella sp.
ACGGAACGAAAGGACATTATCATTGTTCCGCTTGCAATAAAAATTTCGACGCGGATAAAAACGGAATATACGACCTTACAATCGAGGCGGGGCACGAGTACGGCGAATGGAAAGCCGAAGTGCCTAAAACTTGTACGGAGGACGGAGAAAAAGGACATTATCATTGTTCCGCTTGCGGCAAAAATTTCGATACGAATAAAAACGAAATAGCCAATATTACAATTGAGGCGGGGCACGAGTACGGCAAATGGATAAAAGAAGAGTCTAAAACTTGTACGGAGGACGGAACGAAAGGACATTATCATTGTTCCGCTTGCAATAAAAATTTCGACGCGGATAAAAACGGAATATACGACCTTACAATCGAGGCGGGGCACGAGTACGGCGAATGGAAAGCCGAAGTGCCTAAAACTTGTACGGAGGACGGAGAAAAAGGACATTATCATTGTTCCGCTTGCGGCAAAAATTTCGATACGGATAAAAACGTAATAAGCGATCTTACGATTAAGGCAAGTCATAATTTTGTAGACGGTGGCGATTGCTCGGATTGCGGTCAGCCGTATTATAGCGATGGGTTAGAATTTACTTTGCTTTCTAACGATACGTATTCGGTAGGCAAAGGTTCTTTTAACGGAACGAAACTCGTTATCCCCGCAACGTATAAAAATAAAAAAGTAACCGAAGTGAAAAGTTTCTCCTATTGCACTTCGCTGACAAGCGTAACGATAGGAATCAATATAACGAGCATAGCAAATATGGCGTTTTATGATTGTCCTTTGACGGAAATAAATTATAACGCGACCAACTGTAACGATTTAAGATCGTCTCCATTCTACGGATCGCAATTAAAAGTAACGATAGGTAAAAACGTAAAGAAAATCCCCGCATATTTCTTATATGACAATGGAAGCTTAAATGTAACGGAAGTAACGTTTGAAAATAATTCCGAGTGCGAGAGCATAGGGGATTGCGCGTTTTCCTATTGCAAATCGTTGACGAGTATAAAAATACCCGACAGCGTAACGAGTATAGGCGTTTCCGCGTTCCGCGGTTGTAGTGCGCTTGATAGTATAGAAATACCGAACGGTGTAAAGAGTATAGGCGGAAGTGCGTTCTCCGGTTGTGATAAGTTTACGAGTATAACTATACCGGAAAGCGTAACGAGTATAGGTGGAAGTGCGTTCTCTTGTAAATCGTTGACTACAATAAATTATAACGCGATTGAATGCGCGGATTTTAGTTATGATGTTCACGTGTTCAATAATGCGGGAAAAGACGGAACGGGTGTAACCTTAAATATAGGTAAAAACGTAACGAAGATACCCGCGTATTTCTGTTGGAACGAAACGAACGCATCATATATAAAGACAGTGGTATTTGATAATGATTCAAAGTGCACGAGTATAGGAGATCATGCGTTCTACTATTGTGCTTCGCTTGAGAGTATAACAATATCCGACAGTGTAACAAACATAGGAGATCATGCGTTCTACTATTGTGAGTCTTTGAATAGTCTGACGATTGGCAACGGCATAAAAACCGTAGGACAATATGCGTTCAACGGTTGCGGTAAGTTGACAAGTGTAACGATACCCGACAGTGTAACGAGTATGGGGTATAGAGCGTTCTACGAGTGCTCTTCGCTCGAGAGTATAACGTTGCCGTTTATAGGCGAGACGAAAAACGGAACGGAAGACACGCGTTTCTTCGCTTATATTTTCGGCGGAGTGGATAATAATAGCGGTTCCGGTGTGCCGTCCGGTTTGAAAACGGTTATAATAAGCGAAACAAGCGGAATGGATAATATAAGGTATAGAGCATTTTGCGGTTGCGAGTCGCTAACGAGTATAACAATACCGGATAGCGTAAAGAGCATAGGCGATTCCGCGTTTTCTGGTTGTTCGAGTTTAACTAACGTAACTATCGGTAGCAGCGTAAAAACTATAGGCGAATATGTGTTTAGCGGTTGCAGTGCGCTTAAAAATATAAACGTAGACCTAAACAATACTGCATATCAGACCTTAAGCGGTAGTTTATATTCTAAAGACGGAAAAACTTTAGTTAAATATGCCGGCGGAAACGACGCGACGAATTTCACTGTGCCGAGCATCGTAACGTGTATATGCGTTGAGGCGTTTAGCGGTTGTCCCAATCTTACGAGTTTGACTTTGAGTTTCGTAGGAGAGAAAGACGACGAAACGGGCGATACGAGTTTCGATTATATCGGCGTGCCCGAAAATTTGAAAACGGTAACAATCAGTCGTGAGAGCGGCACAACACAAATAGGGGCTTCGGCATTCTATAGTTGCAATAAAATAACTTCCGTAATTATCGGTAACGGCGTAACGAGTATAGGTAAATCGGCGTTCAGTGGTCTCAGTTCTTTGAAGGATATAACGATAGGAAGCGGCGTAACGAGTATAGGTGAATCTGCGTTTAGCGGTTGCACTGTGTTATCCTCTATATCCATACCCGACAGTATAACGAGCATAGGCAAAGACGCGTTTAAGAACTGTAAAGATTCGATTTATAAAGTAGAGAATAATGCTAAGTATTTAGGGAATGACGATAATCCTTACGTTGCATTGATAAAGGCAAGTTCAACCGATATAGCAAGTTGCGTGATAAGCGATAAATGTAAAATTATTTACGTGGACGCATTTAAAAATTGTACTTCGCTTAATAGTATAGAAATACCGAGCAGTGTAAACGTCATAGGAGATTATGCGTTCTATAAATGTAGTTCGTTATCGAGTGTAACTATACCGAATAGCGTAAAGAGTATAGGATATTATGTGTTCTCTGATTGTAACCTATGCAATGATGATAATAAACGCGACGGCGCATATTATTTAGGTAATAGTGATAATCAATATTTGGTGTTGTTAAAGACAGAATCAACTACTATAACGAGTTTTGATATAAACGCGAAGTGTAAGTTTATACATGCAGTTGCGTTTGGAGATTGCGAGTCGATTACGAGCATAAAAATTCCCGATGGAGTAATTAACATAGGGGGAAACGCCTTCCTTAATTGCAAAAAATTAGAAAGTGTAGAAATTCCTAATTCCGTTACGAGTATGGGCGATAACGTGTTCAACAGTTGTTTGTCGCTTAAGGAGATAACGATACCAAGCGGTATAACGCGTATAGGTGATGGTATGTTTAACGATTGTGAATCGTTGACAAGTGTAAAAATCCCCGACAGTGTAACGAGTATAGGCTCTGGGGCTTTCTGGAATTGCAAGTTGTTGACGAGTATAGACATACCGAAAGGTGTAACAGAAATCGGAAGAAGAGCATTTGAAAATTGCGTGTTACTCAAAAATATAACTTTACCGAGCGGGCTATCGAATGTAGAAACAGCATTGTTCAGCGGATGTAGTTCGCTTGAGAGCATAACAATCCCCGGCAGTGCATATTATATTGGTGAGCGTGCATTTGAAAATTGCACTTCTCTTATGAGTGTAACGATAGAAGACGGTGTAGTAAATATACTTGAATCCGCGTTCTATGGTTGCAGCGCACTTAAAAATATAGTTTTATCCGACACGACGTGGAATATAGTGACTAGCGCTTTCGAAGGTTGTAGCGGTTTAGAAAGCATAGTAATTCCCGTTTCGGTGATAAGTATAGCGCAATACGCGTTTAAAGATTGCAGTAATTTGACGAAGATATATTACGAAGGGACCGTAAGCGATTATGAAAGTTTGAAAAATAAGACAGGTCTTACGGCAGTTGCTTCTAAGATATACTATTACAGCAAGAGTAAGCCGACCGATAGCGGCAACTACAACTATTGGCGTTACAACGAAGGCGTTCCCACCGTTTGGTAAAGAGAATTAACGAATAAATAAAACGGCTACGTGGCAGAAACTTTCACCGCGTAGCCGTTTTTACGTGCTTTGCCTTGCGGTTTGATTTGTTTTACCATCACGAATCACAACGTACTATTTATTAAAATCTTACTTTTGTTATTTTCTTGATTTATTATAATCTTGATATTTATTATAACCTTATCGCTATTTTTTTGAGAAATTGCAAATTTTTTCGTAGTATTTGTGCTTTCGGCGTTGATATTTCCGCTATTTTCGGATATACTATTAGTAGGAGACGTTCCGTTAACAATTGCCAACATTGTATTCAGTTGGGGATTAACTT
>CAZNWP010000036.1:0-11857 GCA_964576995.1 uncultured Christensenella sp.
ACGTTCACGGCGGCGGAATGAGTTTCGGTACGAGCGCGAAAGCGGCGGCGGAAGTCGTCAAAGCGGTTAAGAGCGTAACGAAAAAACCGGTTATAGTAAAACTTTCGCCAAACGTTACCGATATAGCGGAGATTGCTCGCGCGTGCGAAGCGGAAGGCGCGGACGGTATAAGTTTGATAAACACGCTTCTCGGTATGAGAATAGACTTAAAGACTAAAAAAACCGTAGTCGCCAACAAGTACGGCGGGTTTTCGGGCGCGGCTATATTCCCCGTGGCTTTAAGAATGGTAAACCAAGTGTATAACGCGGTTAAAATACCCGTCGTAGGTATGGGCGGCGTGTCGTCGGCGGAGGACGTAATTGAAATGATGCTCGCGGGGGCAACCGCCGTTCAAGTAGGTGCGGCGAACTTAGTAGAGCCGTACGCGTGTCGCGATATAATAAACGACTTGCCGCGGATTATGGATAAATATAAAATAAATAATTTAACTGATATAATAGGAGTTGCAAACAATGGCTAAAGACGTAATAATCGCTTGCGATTTTCCGAGCGCGCAAAAGACTTTCGATTTTCTCGATTTATTCAAAGACGAAAAACCCTTCGTAAAAATAGGTATGGAACTGTTTTACGCCGAGGGACCGTCTATCGTAAAAGAGATAAAAAAACGCGGACATAAAATTTTTTTGGATCTTAAACTTCACGACATACCGAACACCGTAAAAAGCGCGATGGCGGTTTTAAGTAAACTCGACGCGGATATATGCAATCTACACGCGGGCGGTACTATCGCTATGATGCAGGCGGCGTTAGAGGGCTTAACGCGAGAGGACGGAACGAGACCGCTTCTTATCGCCGTAACGCAACTCACTTCTACCAATCAAGAGAGTATGCATCGCGATTTGCTTATAGATAAACCGATGGACGAAGTAGTAATGCACTACGCGAAAAATACAAAAGACGCGGGGCTCGACGGGGTAGTTTGCTCGCCGCTCGAAGCGGGTAAAGTTCATTCCGTTTGCGGTAAAGACTTTTTAACGGTAACCCCCGGCGTAAGGCTCGAAGGCGATGCCAAAGGCGATCAAAAACGCGTTACGACGCCCGCTCTTGCCAAAGAACTCGGCTCGGATTATATAGTCGTCGGCAGATCGATAACGGGCGCGAGCGATCCCGTTGCGGCGTATCGTCGTTGCGTTAAAGAATTTTTGGGTTAGGAGAAAATAAAATGCAAAATTATAAAAGAGAATTTATTGAATTTTTAGAAGGCGCGGGCGTTCTCAAATTCGGCGATTTTACCGCAAAGAGCGGCAGAAAAATCCCGTACTTTATAAACGCGGGCGAAATTAAAACGGGCGAACAAATATTAAAACTCGGCGAGTTTTACGCAAAAGCGTATAAAGAAAAACTCGGCGATAAAAAGACTGCGTTGTTCGGACCGGCGTATAAGGGTATTCCCATATCCGTTTCCGTCGCGAGCGCGCTTGCGAAAAACGGACTCGATCTTCCCTTTTTTTTCAATCGTAAAGAAGAAAAAGACCACGGCGAAGGCGGCGTTTTCGTCGGCTATAAACCGCAAAGCGGCGACGAAATCGTTATAGTAGAGGACGTCATCACCGCAGGAACGGCGATTCGCGAGAGTATGGATATTCTTTCTAAAATCGACGGCGCGAAAGTCGTTGCGACTTTCGTAATGGTAGACCGCAAAGAGAAAGGCTTAACCGATAAATCCGCGACCGCGGAAGTAACCGAGCGTTTCGGCTTTCCCGTGTATTCAGTCGTTGACGTATACGATATTATAGAGTACCTCGAAGAAAACGATCGGAACGCCGAAAACGTTAAACGCATAAAAGACTACTTGAAAATCAACGGAGCGAAAGAATAATATTTATGAGAAGCGTTATCGACATTTCAGATTTAACCGTAAAAGAGATCGACGGGCTTATTTCCGTCGCGACGGATATAATAAATAATCCGCAAAAGTACGCGCACGCGTGCGCGGGCAAAAAACTCGCAACGCTTTTTTTCGAACCGTCCACGAGAACGAGGCTTAGTTTCGAAGCGGCTATGTACGAACTCGGCGGTAACGTGCTTAGCGTTTCTTCCGCGTCGAGTTCTTCGGCGTCGAAAGGCGAAAGCGTAGCCGACACGTCGAAAGTTGTAAGTTGTTACGCGGATATTATCGCGATGCGCCACCCCAAAGAAGGCGCGGCGTTCGTCGCGGCGAAAAACGCGAGTATTCCCGTTATCAACGCGGGCGACGGCGGACATTGCCATCCCACGCAAACGCTCGCCGATTTGCTTACTATTTACCGCGAAAAAGGCAGGCTCGATAATCTAACCGTAGGGCTTTGCGGCGATTTGAAATTCGGCAGAACGGTACACTCGTTGATAAACGCCATGAGTCGTTATAAAAACGTCCGCTTCGTGCTTATCTCGCCCGAAGAACTCAAACTTCCCGATTACGTTAAAAACGGAGTCTTGGATAAAAACGGTATACCGTACGAGCAAACCGCCGACTTGGACGCGGTTATCGGTAAACTCGACGTTTTGTATATGACGAGAGTTCAACGCGAACGTTTAGCGAGCGAAGAGGAATATGCGCGGCTTAAAGACAGTTATATCTTGACGCCCGAAAAACTCGCGAAAGCCAAAGCGGATACGTCGGTTTTGCACCCGTTGCCGAGAGTAAACGAAATAAGCGTAAAAATAGACGACGATAAACGCGCGTGCTATTTTAAGCAGGTGTTAAACGGCAAGTATATGAGAATGGCTCTCATATTGAAGTTGTTAAGCGAAAAAGATAAACCTCAAAACGAGGCTTCGCCCGCCGAAATAATCGTAGACGAGGGACTTCGTTGCACTAACCGCGCTTGCATAACGACTTGCGAGCAAGAACTCGAACACGCGTTCGTGCGATCCGCGGACGGCTCTTTTAGATGTTTGTATTGCGAAACGCAAGCCGCTAAGAAATAAAATATAAATTTTAACGCCGCGTTTGCGGCGTTGATTTTTTACTCTTTATAATGTAAAATCCGTAAAAACGCGGAAAAATCGTAAAAAACTTGATTGCTAAGCAACTAACCGCCGTTAAACGTTTGACAAACGGCGGTTTTCTTTTTATAATATTTATAAGTATGATATAATAGGGTAGAATGGAATTTATTCGTATAAAATATTTTCGGAGGTTCTTAAATGAACAAGAAAACAATTAAAGATATAGACGTAAAAGGCAAAAGATGTCTCGTGCGCGTGGATTTTAACGTTCCGATGAAAGACGGCGTTATTACCGACGAAACGCGTATCAACGGCGCTATTCCCACGATAAAGTATCTCGCGGAACACGGCGCGAAAGTTATACTTTGTTCGCACATGGGTAAACCGCACAATATCTTTACCGAAGGTTTCGGACTCACCAAGAAAGAAAAGAAAGCCGTGGAAAAACTTCCCGAAAACGAGAGAGAAGCGGCTACCGCCGAATATCTTAAAAAGGCTCTTAAAGATAAAGAGAAATTTACTCTTCGTCCCGTAGCGGAAAGACTTTCCGAAAAACTCGGACAAAAAGTTACTTTCGCAGACGACGTAGTAGGCGCGTCCGCGGATGCAGCCGTCGCTAATATTCAAGACGGCGAAATCGTACTTTTAGAAAACACGCGTTTCGAAGCGGGTGAAGAAAAGAGATCCGAAGAACTCTGCAAAAAACTTGCTTCTTATTGCGACGTATACGTAAACGACGCTTTCGGTACCGCGCACCGTTCGCACGCGACGACCGCGGCTATCGTCGAATACGGTTTCGTTAAAACCGCGGTTTGCGGCTTCCTCATCGAAAAAGAACTTTCCGTAATGGCGGACGCGCTCGAAAATCCCGTTCGTCCTTTCGTCGCGATTTTAGGCGGAGCGAAAGTTGCGGATAAACTCAATGTAATCAGCAACCTTTTGGAAAAATGCGACACGCTCATTATCGGCGGCGGTATGGCTTACACATTCTTGAAGGCGAAAGGCTACGAAGTCGGTAAATCGCTCGTCGATACGGAAAAACTCGAATACTGCGCCGAAATGATGAAAAAGGCGGAGACGCTCGGCAAAAAACTTTACTTGCCGATAGACGTCGTATCGAGTAAAAACTTCCCCGATCCCATCGACGCTAAGGTCGATACGTTTATTCACGACGTGGAGAATATTCCCGCGGACGAGGACGCTCTCGATATCGGACCTAAGAGCAGTAAATTATTTGCTGATGCGGTTAAATCCGCTAAAACGGTTATTTGGAACGGACCTATGGGTGTTTCCGAAAACCCGTGCTTTGCAGCGGGAACGATTGCCGTTGCTCAAGCGCTCGCTGATACGGACGCTACCACGATTATCGGCGGAGGCGACTCTGCCGCGGCGGTAACCAACCTTGGCTTTGCGGATAAAATGACTCACATCTCGACGGGCGGCGGAGCGTCTTTGGAACTCTTCGAAGGAAAAAAACTCCCCGGCATCGAATGTCTTAACGAAAAAGAATAAAAACACCGTTAATTCCTTAAAATTAACGAATAATACAATATATAACTATTTACGGAGATACATTATGAGAAAACCCATTATTGCAGGAAACTGGAAAATGAATAAAACCGCGGCGGAAGCCGTCGCGCTTATCAACGAACTCAAACCCCTCGTGGCTAAATCTAAACCCGAAGTAGTCGTTTGCGTTCCTTACACCGATTTGTGGGCGGTTGCGGAAGCCGTTAAAGGTAGCAATATTCACTTCGGCGCAGAAAACGTCGCTTGGGCGGATAACGGCGCGTTCACGGGCGAAATTTCCGCGGAAATGCTCAAGGAAATCGGCGTCGAATACGTCATTATCGGACATTCCGAACGTCGTCAATACTTCGGCGAAACCGACGAAAGCGTGAACAAGAGACTTAAACAGGCTCTCAAAAACGGCTTAAAGCCCATCGTTTGCGTAGGTGAAACTCTTGCCGAAAGAGAAAAGAACAGAACCAAGAGAGTTCTCAGAAAACAAGTTCTCGAAGGTTTTGCGGATATCACGGCGGAAGATTTTGAAAACGTCGTTATCGCGTACGAACCCGTTTGGGCTATCGGAACCGGCAAAACCGCTACCGCGGAGGACGCTAACAAGACTATCGGCTTTATCAGAAGCCTCGTTAAAAAGACTTGGGGCGCGGAAGTTGCCAAAGAACTTCGTATTCAATACGGCGGAAGTATGAAACCCGCCAACGCGAAAGAACTTATGGCGGAAAGAAATATCGACGGCGGACTTATCGGCGGCGCGGCGTTGAAAGCGAACGACTTCGCTGCTATCGTAAACTATAAAGACTAATAAAACGCGGTTTTATGGCGTAGAGAGGCTCTCTCTACGTCATAAGCGTCGTAAGAGGTAAAAATGGGTAAACCGAATTGCATTATAATTATGGACGGTTACGGACATTCCGATATCGAAAAGGGCAACGCCGTTAAATCGGCGGGCGCGGGCAACGTTGCTCGACTTTTCAACGAATATCCGTCAACTTATATCGGCGCGAGCGGTAGAGACGTAGGACTTCCCGACGGACAAATGGGAAATTCCGAAGTCGGACACTTAAATATCGGCGCGGGCAGGATAGTATATCAAGACTTAACGAAAATAACCAAGGCGATAGAGGACGGCGACTTTTTCGAGAACGCTTCGCTCGTCGCCGCTATGGATAACGCCGTTAAAAACGATAAAAAACTCCACCTTTACGGGCTTTTGTCGACGGGCGGCGTACATTCGCATTTAACTCACGTTTACGCGCTTATGGAAATGGCGAAAAAACGTGGCGTTAAACAGACTTTCGTGCATTGTTTTATGGACGGCAGAGATACCGATCCTAAATCGGGCGCGGGATTCGTTCGCGAACTTCAAAACGAAATAGATAATCTCGGTTACGGTAAAATCGCTTCCGTGTGCGGAAGATATTACGCGATGGACAGAGATAATAACTGGGACAGAACTAAAAAGGCGTACGATATGTTGACCGCGGGCGTAGGCGAAAAGGCGGAAAATGCGGTCGACGCGTTAGAGAACTCCTATCTTAACGGCGTTACCGACGAATTTATGCTTCCGACCAACGTCGTCGAAAACGGTAAACCCGTCGCGCTTATAGAACAAGGCGACTCCGTAGTGTTCTTTAACTTCCGTCCCGACAGAGCGAGACAAATAACGCGCGCTTTCTCTCAAAAAGAATTTACACCCTACTTCGACGACGAAAAGGGCAAGCAAATGTATTTTGAAAGAGGTACGGGATTTTTAAATCTCACCTATACGGGCTTTGCCGTGTACGACGCGTCTTTTAAGGACGTTTACGTGGCTTTCCCGCCCGACGAAATCAAAAATACGTTGCCGCAATATCTTTCTTCTAAGGGGTATACTCAACTGCATATAGCGGAAACGGAAAAATACGCGCACGTAACCTTCTTCTTTAACGCAAAGTTAGAAGCACCCGTAGACGGCGAAACGAGAATAGTTATTCCGTCCCCGAAAGTCGCGACGTACGACTTAAAACCCGAAATGAGCGCGTACGAAGTTACCGATAAAGTCTTAGAAGAGATCGACTCCGATAAGTACGACGTCGTTATATTAAACTTCGCCAACTGCGATATGGTAGGGCATACGGGCGTGTTCGACGCGGCGGTTAAAGCGGTAAAGACCGTCGACGAATGTGTCGGCAAGGTTATCGACAAGATATTGTCTAAGGGTGGCTCCGCTATCGTTACGGCGGATCACGGCAACGCGGACAAAATGCTTGACGAGGACGGCAATCCTTTCACCGCGCATACGACGAATATCGTTCCGTTTATCGTCGTCGGCGAGAAATTTAAGGGTAAAAAACTAAAAGACGGCGGAAAACTTTGCGACGTCGCACCTACCCTTTTAGCGTTGATGGGCGAGCAACAACCCGCCGAAATGACGGGTGAAAGTCTTATAATCGACTAATTACAGGAAAATTTATCAAAAGATACGTTAAAACGCTTGTAAAAAAGTCGGTTATGTGTTAAAATAGTGCTACGTTTTAAGTAGTATGAACGGAGAATTGTGTTATGAATTTTTTAATGATGTCAAGTGTATGGAACGTATGGGCTATCGTTAAGTTGGTTTTGCTTGCCGTAATGGCTCTTTGCGCGATATTTATTATACTCGTCGTGTTGTTTCAACCCGGCAATTCGTCGGGAGTTAGCGCACTCGGCGGAACCACCGAAACGTTTTTAGGTAAAAACCGCAGTAAAACCTTCGAACATAAAATGAAGGTTTTGACCGTGATAAGCGGTATCGTTTTTGCGCTTTTATGTATAGCGTTCGCGATAGTTGCGATGTTTGGCTAAAAAATTCAAGAGAAAAAATTTCGGCGGTTGACTATTAACCGCCTTTTTTTTTAGACTTTATGAAAAGAGAGATTATACAAGGCAGAATACAAGGCAACGAACGCGGTTACGGTTTTTTAATCCCGACGGACGGAAGATGCGATTACTTTATCCCGCACGGCGAACTGAAAGGCGCAATGCACGGCGATATAGTTTTAGCCGAAACGACGGACGGAAGGGGGGAGAGAACCACCGCGCGCGTGCTTAAAATATTAGAACGCGGCGTAAGCGAACTCGTAGGCACGTACTTTACGTGCAAAAACGGCGGCTTCGTTACGCCCGACGACGGCAAATATTTTACCGACGTTTTTATTCCTTTCGGCAAAGGGTTAAGGGCGAAAGCGGGAGATAAAGTAGTTTGTCGCATTTTATCGTATCCGAAAAAACAAAAGCCCGAAGGTATCGTTGCCAAAATTTTCGGCAGACAGTTTAATAAAGATGCGGAACTAAAAAGCATACTCTTTAACTATAAATTGCCGCAAAAATTCCCGTCGGACGTTATAAAAGAGGCGGAGGCTTTCCCCGATAAAATAGAGAAAGAAGATTATAAAGGACGCAAAGATTACAGAAAAACTCTTACCGTAACGATAGACGGCGAAACGGCTCGCGACTTCGACGACGCCGTGTCCGTCGTAAAAAAGGGCAAACGTTATATTCTCGGCGTGCATATCGCGGATGTGTCGCATTACGTTAAAAGCGGCAATCCTCTCGACGCGGAGGCGTTCGAACGCGGGACGAGCGTGTATTTTCCCGAAAAAGTTATTCCGATGCTTCCCGATAGGCTTTGCAACGGGCTTTGTTCTCTAAAAGAGGGCGAGGACAGATTGACGCTTTCGTGCGTTATGACCGTTGATAAAGACGGAAATATCGTCGATACGGAAATAACTCCTTCGGTTATAAAAAGCAAAAAGCGTATGACGTATACCGTCGTGCAGAAAGTGTTAGAGGGCGACAAAAGCGCGCAAAAAGCGTATAAGCCTTACGTTAAAACTTTGTTTTTGATGCGCGAACTCGCGGATATTTTACAGAAAAAGAGAAGCGCTAACGGAAGCGTCGATTTAGACGTTAAAGACAGCGCGATAGCCGTAGAGAACGGCGAAATAACCGTGGAAGCGGCGGAGAAAGATTCTGCACACGGGCTTATAGAAGAATTTATGATTGCGGCGAACGTCGCCGTCGCCGAATACTTTTATTATCTCGAACTTCCGTTTATATATCGCGTTCACGGTAAACCCGCCGAGGACAGACTCGAAAGGTTTTACGCTTTTTTAGACGGGCTCGGCGTAAAATATAAAAGAAAGCGCGACGAAGTATTCCCGAAAGATTTTCAAACGGTATTAAAAAACGCCGAAAATAAGCCCGAATACCCGCTTATAAACAGAGTTATGCTAAGAACTATGCAAAAGGCGGCGTATTCCGCGGAGGCGGCTGGGCACTTCGGCTTGGCGGAAAAACACTACTGTCATTTTACCTCGCCGATAAGGAGATATCCCGATCTCGTCGTTCACAGAATAATAAAAGATTTTATCGCGAACGGAACGGACGGTTTGCAAGAAAAATACGCGGCGTTCGCGGAGAGCGCGGCGGTGCAGTCGTCGGTTAAGGAGAAAAACGCCGAAGAAGCGGAACGCGCGGTAGACGATTATTATAAGTTGCTCTATATAGAAAATTACGAGGGTGAGGATTTCGACGGGATAATAAGCGGAGTCTTGCCGTCGGGGTTGTTCGTAGAACTCGAAAACGGCGTGGAGGGATTTATCAAGGCGGAAACGCTTAGAGGCGGTAGATATGTTTGCGACAGAAACGCGTACACGTTGTCTAACGGGAAAAAGACGTATAAATTGGGGCAAAGGGTAAAAATTACCGTCGCGGGCGTAAATATCGTCGATAAAAAGGCGGAATTTACGTTATGCGAGCGCGAAAGTCTTGCAAAAAGAAAAGAAAAGTAGTAAAATATCGTTATGGAAGAAAAAGTTATTTGTCAAAATAGAGTCGCTTCGCACGAATATTTTATATTGGAGCGCGTCGAAGCGGGCATAGTACTTGACGGCGGAGAAGTTAAATCGCTGAGAATGGGCAACTGTAATTTGAAAGACAGTTTTTGTTCCGTTCACGACGGAGAGGTTTTTTTAAGAAACGCGCATATTTCCGTTTACGAAAAGGCGGGCGCGTTTAACGAAAAAAACGCTCGGCGCGACAGAAAACTTCTCCTTAAAAAAGACGAGATAAGAAAACTCAGAGAGAAAGTCGAGCAAAAAGGTCTGACCGTCGTACCCTTAAAACTTTATTTCAAGCAAGCGCTTATTAAAGTCGAATTGGGGTTATGCCGAGGCAAGCACACGTACGACAAAAAGCAGACGTTAAAAGAGAAAGATTTGAAACGCGAAAAAGAGCGTATTCTTAAAGATTAC
The DNA here is from genome assembly GCA_964576995.1 of uncultured Christensenella sp. Lineage (GTDB taxonomy): Bacteria > Bacillota > Clostridia > Christensenellales > Borkfalkiaceae > UBA1259. Next base: position 9,793 of record CAZNWP010000036.1, read on the forward strand.
CGATAAAGCAAGGAGACATCACCGTGAAAAACCAAAAAAAGAGAATAGAGACGGTATGCGTTCAAGGCGGTTACACGCCCAAAAACGGCGAACCGAGACAAATCCCCATTATTCAAAGCACCACGTTTAAGTACGATACGAGCGAGGATATGGGCAAGCTTTTCGACTTGGAAGCGAGCGGATATTTTTATTCGCGCCTCCAAAACCCCACTAACGATTATGTGGCGGCAAAGATAACCGAACTCGAAGGCGGGGCGGCGGGAATGCTTACCTCTTCGGGACAAGCGGCTAACTTCTACGCGGTGTTCAATATCGCTAACTGCGGCGATCACGTCGTCGCAAGCGCGGAAATTTACGGCGGAACGTTCAACCTTTTCGAAGTAACGATGAAAAAAATGGGTATAGACTTTACTTTCGTCTCACCCGACGCTACCGAAGAAGAACTCGACAAGGCTTTCCGTCCCAATACCAAAGCGTTATTCGGCGAAACGATAGCAAACCCCGCGTGTTCCGTTCTCGATATAGAACTGTTCGCGAAAGTCGCGCATAAGCACGGCGTTCCGCTTATCGTCGACAACACTTTCGCAACGCCCATAAATTGTAGACCGATAGAATGGGGCGCGGATATCGTAACCCACTCTACTACGAAATATATGGACGGACACGGATCGGGTGTCGGCGGCGCGATAATCGATGCGGGCAACTTCGATTGGACGAAGTACCCCGATAAATTTAAGGGCTTAACCGAACCCGACGACAGTTATCACGGTATAGTTTACGCCGAAAAATTCGGACTTAAAGGCGCATATATAACCAAGGCTACGGCGCAACTTATGCGCGATTTCGGCTCTATACAATCGCCGCAGAACGCGTATTACGTCAATCTCGGTTTAGAGAGCCTTGCGGTGAGAATGGCTCGCCACGCCGAAAACGGACTTAAAGTCGCGGAGTTTTTGAATAATCACGACAAAGTCGAATGGGTTAGATATTGCGGGCTTAAAGGTGATAAATATTACGAACGCGGGCAAAAATATTTGCCGAACGGCTCTTGCGGCGTATTGAGTTTTTCATTGAAAGGCGAACGTAAAGACGCCGAAAAGTTTATGAAAAACTTAAAAGTTGCGGCAATCGAAACGCACGTTGCCGACGCGAGAACGTGTTGCTTGCACCCCGCGAGCGCGACGCACCGCCAGATGACGGACGAACAATTAAAGGCGGCGGGAATAACGCCGACGCTCGTCAGATATTCTTGCGGACTTGAAAACGCGGACGACTTAATAGAAGATATTAAACAGGCTTTGGATAAAATTTAAAAACTTTGGATAAAATTTAAAAATAAGCGTAAAGGAGAATTATATGCCTATCATCGTACCGAAAGACATACCGGCGGCAAAAACTTTGACGGCGGAGAATATAATAGTAATGACGGAAAAACGCGCCAAAACTCAGGATATTCGTCCGCTCGAAATAGCGATCGTCAATCTCATGCCGACGAAGATAGAGACGGAAACGCAACTTATGCGTTTACTGTCTAATTCTCCTTTGCAAATAAACGTAACTTTAATCGCAACCGAAACGTACGTCGGCAAAAACACGCCGCCCGAACATTTAGAACGCTTTTATAAGACTTTTACCGAAGTCGCCGATTCTAAGTTCGACGGAATGATCGTTACGGGTGCGCCCGTCGAGGAAAAAGAATTTTCCGAAGTCAAGTATTGGGAAGAGTTAAAGATAATTTTCGAATTTGCGAAAACCAACGTAACGAGCACGATTTTCATTTGTTGGGGCGCGCAAGCCGCGTTGTATTATTATTACGGTATAGAAAAGCATAAACTCGATAAAAAACTTTTCGGTGTATATAAGCACAAAAAACTCGCTAAGTACGATAGACTGTTAAAGGGTACTGACGATAGATTTTTTATGCCTCATTCCCGCCATACTACGGTTTACGAAGAGGATATTAAAAAGTGTAAAGACATCGTTCTGCTCGCTTCGTCCAAAGAAGCGGGAGCGGCGATTGCGAGATCTAAAGACAATAAGTTTATATTTATAACGGGACACGCGG
>CAZNWP010000037.1:0-11691 GCA_964576995.1 uncultured Christensenella sp.
GTTGGTTATGCCAAGCACTAAACGATAGTTAGTTCCGTCAACAAGGGCATTGGCATTGAACGCGGACACATCACCGCCTTCACCCGTCGTTCCGTCAAGAATTATTCTTTCACCGCTCCAGAAATTACCGCTTTCCGCTTTTTTAGGCGCCATTACCACGAATGCACCGCCGATAGGGTATTTTTCTACTGTATAATTCACTTTTTCTCCGTTTTCATTTTTAGTCTCTATCCCCTTACCTTTCATGCCATTAACAAAAAGCATACCCTCTTCGCCGTCTACCAGTGAGTCTGTTACTTTCTTATTAAAGAAACTTACGTACGGCATTGCCTTGCCTACGAAATCTAAACTTACGAACGTTCCCGCACCGTAATCGCCGTTTAACGCGATATACGGATGACCTCCGCTAACGGAACACACCCCGCTCATCCACATATCGGCAAAACTCATAACGAAAGTATTATCTTCTTTTACCGTCGTCGAAGTAAGTCTATTTACGGTTACGTCGTTTTTCTTCATCCAAGAGATAGTCCCTTCGTCGCCACCGTAAACGATTACCGTCTTATACGCTGTTCTTACCGAAACCGTTTTATCGCCATCGAGATAATCTTTTATCTTATAAGCGAGAGTCCATTTGCCGATTTTATTAAGCGCGAACGTTGTTTTACTTACATCTGCGTTTACGACGTCGCCATCTTCGTGTGTGGCGGTAAACGTATACTCTTTATCCGTAGTATCTATAAACTTAGCAAACTCCGTTTCGTTTGCAATGATAACCGAATTAGGCGTCGTAGCTTTAAATTGCGCGAATTTATCGTACTCGTTTAACTCTTCAGCACTGTCAAAATGCTGTACGTTGTATACTTTATCAAACGTCGTCCGTCTTCCTATGTTACCGTATAAAATTATATTTCCGTTAAAATAGCCGTCGGTAAAACTATGACTCTTATTCGGAAAATCAGCAACTTTGATAACTTCTTCCACGTCATAAACCGTTCCTTCGGTATCGAGATTTATAAGTCTTATAACAGCCGTAACTTGACCGTTAGAACCGGTAACGCCGTTCTTAAATCCGAATATTACTTTATAACGCGTATTAGAATCGAGAGCGAGATTACTTATAGGATTAGGACTATCCTTAGAGCCTTCTACGCTTATTCTCGGATTTTCACCTTCGTCGTTACCGTAAAAATAAGACTTATATACTTTATACGGACCGTAAAAAGTGAGTCGCGAATTGTCAAGTTCGTCAATTCTTCCCGTCCTACCCGTGTTGCCGTTAGATACGTAAATTCCTTTTTTATTGTCAACCGCGCTACTCGTGATTTCATCACAGAAAAACGCGAATTGAGGCATGTTTCTACCGGTAAATTCCACGACGACGTAATCATTTAAGCCATAACTACCGCTAAACGCAACGTACGGTATCGTCGTGGTAACGGGAGTCGTCCAACTCGATCCCGTCGTCGTTCCTTTATCGAGAACGACTTTAACGGATTCCCCGTCAACGGAATCTTGATCGGCAATAATCGCGTTATAGTATTCGACGTTATTATCGTCAAACCATGTTTGCGCGGTCTCGCTTATATATTTTACATTTATAATTTGAGATCTGTTTCTCTTAACGCCGTCTTCGGTTTCTATATGAAACTTAAATACGTGTTCACCCGTTTGAGTAAAGGTATATTCCGTTTTGTTCGTCAAATCCTCTTTTATTCCGTCCACGGCGACGTAATCCATTTTTACCGTATAATCGTAATAGTAGTCGCACTGAATTTTAAGCGATGCGAAATAATCTTCGAAATTAAGCGTATCGCCTTTATCGTAAAGTTTATTTTGCGCGGTAAAAGACCAAACGAGCGCTTCGGGTTTTACCGACAACTTAAATTCGGACGTGCCTTTATACGCTCCGCTTTCTACAGTGCAAATCAAAGTCCATTCCCCCGGTTCGTCGGGCGTGTATAGCGTTCTGCCCGTTATATCGGTGGACGACTCGCCTTTTTTAGCAACGAGCGTGTATTCCGAACCGACGTCTTCGAGGTATTCGGATATAAATATCGAATCGCCGAACGTTATCGTGTCCGCCGCGCCTTTAAAAAACGCGGATAAAGAGTTATTTTTCCCGCACGACGCCGCAAACAACAACGTACTTACGGAAAATATTACGCTTAATATTATAAGTGCGATATTTTTTGCTTTTTTCATTTTTCTCCTCCTGTTTTATAGGGTATTATATAAGCCGCCTCGCCTATCCTTAGATTAAGGCTTAACGTATTATCCTTGAGTTTTACGGTTTGCCATTCGTTTATAAACACGTCCGCCGCATCGTACGCGTCGTTATACGTTATCGTCGAATGCTGTTCGTCCCCGTCCGTATAAACATATCCGCTCGGGGTTGCGTTTACGAGTACGTACATATACTCGTCCGTATTTTTCCCCGTAAACTCGTTGAGCAACGCTTGCTCTTTATCGGTCTTAAATGCTTTTACGCGCGGATTTTCTTCGCCGTAAATAAAGTTTTCGTAACATGGGTAAGATCTGAATCCCGCCGCCGTAAACGACGTTTTGTTAAATTCGAAATCGGAAAGGATCGGTGCGAGCGTTTTTATTTTCGCGTTAGCCGCTTTGACGTCGAAATACGTTTGCGTTTTTTCTCCGTCTTTCGTCAACATTCCGCTATCGTCCGGATAACTTTCGCCGTTTTCGTCCTTAACGTTTTTCGTCCAATACGTAAAATACCCGAGTTGTCTTACACCGTGCGCGAGAAGAAGGTTTATCTGCCAACGCATATCGACGGCGGTCGGTTTTACGTGCATTCCGCTCCCGCGGAAAGCCATCGAAAACGATTGAGCCACGAAATAGAATTTACAACCGCGTTTTCTTGCGATTTTAGCCGACAACTGCAACCCGCGAATATAAGTAGGCATAAAACTCGGTTTAGGTTCGAACGGATAACAATCGTACATAAAATAATCCGCGCCAGTCGCGTCGAGAAAACCTTCGACGTATTTTTCGAATCTCTCGAAAAGATCTTTGCCTTGCGGGAATTTTGCGTTTATCATTCTATAAGGCGCAAGCGGAAACAAATTGCATTGCACGAACGCGGAGGGGCACACCCTCTTTATCGAACGATACACTTGCCCTATCGATTCGAACAGTTCCGCGGACGGTTCGTCCACTATCTGAACGCCGTAAAAAACCTCGTGATTTCGATAATCTTGCATACTGCGGGCGACGGTTTCGTCCAATTCACATTCCGACTCGAACGCTTTGTCTTTTCCGATTAAGCCGCCGACGACGCGAGACAATTCCATTATGGTTTTATCAATCAAAATTACCTTGTCTATCCCCGCGACAAGCGCGGCATCCATTACTCGCTTTGCCTCCGAAATTTCCCATTTTTCGCCACAATAGAGAGCGGTCATTTGCGCAAGTAACGCGTTAAATCCCGCTTCTTTATATTCTTTATAACGTTCTACGGTTCTATAATCCTTTCCGTCAGCGGAACTCCGTCCGTCGGGAGGCGGTGCGTAACCGTATAAAACGTATTCTTTTAATTGTTCTTTATAATATTTTTCCACCATACGGTTGCTCCGAAACGAGTTAACCTTTAAGTCCGCCCGCGGTAAGGTTTGCGAGAAGTATGTTCTGCGTGCAAGAGTAAAGAATTATTACCGGCAAACAAGATATGACTATCGCCGCAAAATAAACCGTTCTATCGACTAAAAATCCCGATTGATTAAACAAATACAATCCGTATGCAAGGTTAGGATATTCGCGAAGATAAATCATTGGCGTGGAATAATCGTTCCACACGGAAATCGCTTGATTTATCATTATTGCAACCATACAAGGGAAAGCAAGCGGTAAAATTATTTTGAATAATATCGTAAGATTGCTCGCGCCGTCTATCATCGCGGCTTCGGAATAAGTCGAACTTATTCCCTTAAAATAGCCGTACAAAACTACGAAAGCGAAATCGAACCCGCCCGCCCAATAAAGCCATATCGTCATCGGGTTGTTTACCATGTTAAGCCCGTTGAGCAACTTAAACGCCGCAGGTCCGTTTCCGACTATCGGAATTACGTTTACGAAAAGAACTACTGAATATAAAAAATCTTTCCCCGGAAAACGGAATCTCGCAATCGCGTAAGCGAGCATCGTGCTCGAAGCCACGTTGACGAAAACTTTTACCACGAGTATCCACAAAGAGTTGAACAACATATCGTCAAAATAGTAATCGCCTACGTAAAATTCAGATAAAACGTTCGCGTAATTCTTAAAATTAAACTGAGCAGTCAAGGTAAAAACGTTATCGAAATAATCGCCGGAATCACGCAACGAGTTTACTATTACCCAAAAGAAAGGCAATAGATACATACACGCAAACGCGAGGAATATTATGAAAAACGTTATAAGAGTAATTTTGTCTTCCCACGTGGAATGTTTTAATTTTAATTTAATCATAATTACATCTCCACCGCGCCTTGCTTTTTTTCTAAGAAGTATTTACATAAAAGCACTATCGGCATCGTCATAAAGGTTAAAACCAAACCTACCGCTGCCGGATAACCGTACGCCGCAGTGTTCGCGCCGTTTAGCGATATGTTATACGTCATATAATATATCTGGAATCCGACGGTCGTCATTCCGAAATCGCCCGTTCCGTTAGAATATAGATACGCGTTGTTATCCGCTAAGAATATCGAACAGAGTCCGAACGTCAACAATGTCGATATGGTCGGCCAAACGCACGGAATCGCTATCGAAAAACAACTTCTCCAAAATCCCGCTCCGTCGAGCATTGCCGACTCGAACATCTCGTCGGGAAGTCTCGAAAACGCGCCCGTCAATACGACGTTATTGCCGACGAGCCCCATTATAAACGTCAAAAACAGCATCGTCTTAAACGCAGTTTCTCGACATCCGAATAAGCCGTTGGCTTTCGCCGCTTCCGGCAAATCTATGATATTCGATAGCCATAACGTTATAAATCCGTCGTTCGTCAACATATACTTCATTAACGCCGTAAACACTATCGCGCCCATAAGAGACGGAAGAATATAAATAATTCTGAATACGTAGTGTCCCCACACGCGTCTGAAAAGAATGTAAGTCGTTATTATGCTTATAGGAAAGCACACGACGTAAGTTACTATCCAAATCAATAACGAGTGTAAGAGAGATTCTCCGAACGATCCCTTCATTTGTCCGTATACCCCTTCGCTCGTAAACGACTTAAACACCATTTCGAAGTTAGAGAGAGTAAAGTCCCCCGCGCCGTTCTTAAACGCAAGCAGTATGGACGAAAAATTAAGATACACCCAAAACACCAAAAATTGCAAAACCGGAAACGCTATCAACAAATATACGAATCTAAACTGCTTTCTTTCAAGTAAACTATACTTTTTCTTTATGCCGTTAAACATAATGCTTCCCCTTTTTTATGAAATACCCGCAGCAGAAAGTTTATTACTCCAAGTACCTTTAATACTATTTTTTTCTTCAGTCCATAACTCAATGGCGTTTTTAACGTAATATTTTTCAATTAAATCGCCCGACTCAGCCTTTTTCGTTCCCTCACGGGTATACATAGACCAACTACCGTCTTCACCTTTTTCGGTTATAGTCGACGGAATATGGTTCACTTTCGTGAAAATATTAGCCAAATTAAGTTTAAATCTAAGCCCGGTAGGCTTACCCGCAACGGCTTTAGAATCAACCGTCGTCGTTATTTTCGCCGCGTTTTTAACAAAATCGTATTGAGCAGACTCGCTCGTCGAAGAATACGGAGTAGAGCCGTTTGCGTACTTTAAGAACGTTTCTGCAAAATCGTCGCTCGCCATCATACGCAAGAACAATTCCGCTATTCCCTTATTTTGAGCGTTTTTCGCTATTACCGCGCTCATATCGGTACCGCGGGAATAATACATTTTGCGCGCGTTGTATATCGCCGTCGCTTCGTCGACACTAATTTCAAAGTCTTTATCCGTGGCAACCGCCGTTACGATTTCTTCCGCCGTTTTGCCTTCGTCAACCAAACCTACCGCATAAGACAAAATCTTGTCGCAATCAGCAGCGTCCGCTCTCGCTCCGAAAAGCTTAACTCCGAGCGCGGAGGTTACGGGCGCGTTAACGAAAGTTATATCGCCGAGTTTGTCTTTATATCTAAGCGAAACCTCGTTTAACATCCAGTCGCCGTTAAACATAAATACGGCGTTATTTCCGTTGTCTTTCATAATATTCGCTTGCGCCGTGTCTACCGTAGCGGTAACTGACCCCGGCGTCGCGATTATGCTATCCATCGCCCTCGCGGCAACGACGAGCATTTCTTTTACGGAATCCGTATCGAACACGGTATATCCGTCGTTTATCATATCCGTTACGTTGCCGTCGGTATCTGTTTTTTGCATACTCCAAAATTGTTCGAAATCCGAGTAATCGTATTGAGCCATCCAAAGATTGAATATACAATTAACGTAACCGCTTGTACCTTGTACGAAAGTAAAGGGATAAGTTTTAGATACATTTGAATTTTCTATTCCGTTATATCCCGTATAAATTTTATCGAAACAATCGAACAATTCGTTCGTCGTTTTTGGAATACTTAAATTATATTTAGCGAGTTTTTTCGTATTAACGACGAGTCCGCCAACCGATTGCACCCACGGGAAAATATACAATTCGCCCGTCGTATCGTAAGAATATTTCAAAAGCGAAGCGTCGATTTTATCTTTTATGGTTTTCTCCTCTTCGTGTCCGTCGTACCCTATCGCTTTCTTGTTAAATATCGTCTCTTCGATATTTTCGGTAAGAACGCCGTAATTTCCGTTTTCGCCGAGTTGCTCCGCGGTTATGTCGCCCGTAATATAAAGGTCTACACCCGTTTTATTCGATCCGCGCGCAAGTTCTTGAAGAGCAACGTTGCCTTTCATATCGTAAGTAGGATTTAAAACGTTCACTTTGTATCCTTGTTCTTTATACGCTTCTTCGAACTTCTCTTTCAGTTCGTATATCCATTCTACTCCGTACCCTCCCTTATACAAGCGGATATTAACGGTCTTTCCGTCGTTGACGGTGTTTCCCTTTTTTCCGCAGCCAACAAACGCCGTTGCGGCTAACACCACGGCAAGCAATAAGATAAAAATTCTTTTAAAGTTTCTCATGTTTAACTCCTTATATTTTCTTAGCGACTTTCGCACGCCATTTTCTTACACAATAATTTTACACCATTTTTCACCATATTGATAGGATAATATTTTCAACATATTGTACGATATTTCCATTTTTTAAATTCGTATTGACAAAAGAAATTCAATTATATAAAATGTATATAAATCTTTGATTAAACGTATTTTACGTAAGAGGTAATGATGAAAAAAAACAATGCGAATTTTATAATTCCTAGAAAATTGGAATTCCACAAAATATCTTTTTTCTCTAAAGCGAAGTTCTTTTCGGACTTTGAAAATAAGGATAAAAACGTCGCGTGTTACATTCACAACTCCTACCCGCTCGATATGCACCAACACGACTTTTTCGAAATCAACATCGTAACCAACGGCTTCGGAGTACATTACGTAAATAACAAAAGAATAGACGTTCGCCCTGGTTCGGTATTCTTTATTCCGAAAAACGTCTTTCACGGGTACGTCAACTTAGGCGAACTTGAAATTTTTCACGTCATACTTCCCGATTCTTTCTTCGAAGTGTATGAAAATTTGTTATCGAACGCGAGCGGATACGCGAAATTATTCGATAAAAGCGCGGCGGAACACTCGTCGGCGAAAGAACTCACGCTCGATAGAACACGTTATTTATCCATTTTGGGAAACGTTAAAGAAATACTGAATTTTTCAAAAAACGACGTAACTTGCAATCTTTTGCAGTCCGTATCAGTTTGCCAATTAATATTAAAATTATGTCTTTATCGCAAAGAAAAACGTATTAAAGAAAAAAATAATTTGTACGTTTCTTTAATAATAGATTCTATATGGAAGACAATTTATCGCGTAAAATCACGATAGACGATATTTGCAAAAAGTTTTATATATCCAAATCCACTTTTATTAGAGTTTTTACGAAATACACTTGTTTTTCGCCAATCGCCTATTTAACGAAATTAAGAATAGAAAAAGCAAAGCAGTTGCTTTTAGAAACTGAAAACAGCGTAACGGATATCGCCTTGGACTGCGGATTTTTCGATTCTTCTCATTTAGAAAGATATTTCAAAAGATACGAAAACACCACTCCCAACTATTACCGTAAAACCTTTTCTAAAAAATAAATTTTACCGTACAAACCAAAACCGATGTTATTTTTTATAAACGAAAAAATCGTTTTGTAAAATATCAGCTTCACCAATTATATTTCACAAAACGCCTTAAACTTTTCATAAAACGTACAGCGTATTTACCGTTTAGGCAAATGCGCTTTATTTTTGTAGCGGCTTGTGTGCCACTCTCATTAAACTTTTGATTGAGTTTTAGTTACTCTCTTTATGGCTACATTTATTTTTTGCGCAAAAAATAGAGATAAATCTTTACTTTTTTCCGTTTACGCGGTATAATAAGTAAAGATTCGAGGAGATTATTACGCATAATTACGACGTGGTAATCAATCAAAGAAACGATAAAGACTTAAAACAATTTAATCACGCCGCTTTATAAGGGGGTTTTTTAAGTAATTCAAACGGTTCGAGGTGGAATATGGGTTGGTTTAATATCTACGGGCTTATTATTATCGCTATTATTATGGTGCCTAATATCGTATTTGCGATTAAAAACAAAGACGGTTTTCAAAACGGTTGGAACAATAAATATATTGAAACGATAGAACAAATCGGTCGGTACGGTTGTTTTATATTTATGATTTTCAATATTCCGAAAACTTACTTCGGGTGGTGGTTTGACGGGGCGTTGATAACGTACCTTGCGGTAAACTTCGTGCTCGTGGCAGTATACTGCACCGTTTGGTGCGTATGTTTTAGAAAATCTAACACTTTTAAAGCGTTATCTCTTTCCGTTCTACCGTCGTTCGTTTTTTTGTTTAGCGGGATTTTAATCAGGTCGATATTATTAATCGCGTCTGCGGTATTATTCGCGCCAAGTCATATATTGATTTCTTATAAAACGCAAAACAAAGTAAATAATTAAGATTTTCTTATTACGTCGTGTTTTCAACGCTTCATACGCCGAATATGCGTTAAAATATGCAAGATTCTTCGCAAGCCTCGTCAGAGCGGGCGGGGCTCAGAATGACCGTAAGGGTGAGAATTATCGTTAGGTACGATGCAATTACTTGCGCGGTTTTATAACTGCTTTCTAAAACAAAAAAAGCAAGTAGAATCTGTTGATTTAACTTGCGTTTTTACACTTCTAAGTATGAAATACGGCGAAGTTGCTACTACTTACATTCAAGTTTTTAACTTTCGGTATTACCCTTTATCGGAAAATTCCTTTTGCTCTTCTAACCTTATTTGCGCATAAGCCTCTACGCGCGCTTTATTACCAACGTTTAACGCGCGATACGTTTCGAGCAATTTTCTTTCTTCCGCGCTAAGTCGTTGTCCCTCACCTTGCGTAACTACGTTGCCGAAATCGTCCTCTCTGCCCAATAAATAATCCGTCGTACAATGAAAATAGTCCGCGTACCTAATCAACGTGTTCGCGGTGGGCTCGTTTTTGCCTATTTCTATCATAGAAATACACGCTTTACTCACTTTTAACCGTTCGGCGAGTTGAACTTGCGAAAGATTATTCTCTTTCCGAAGATTCTTTGATATATCCGAAAATACCACTTTTGTTAACCTCCGAAAAAATATTACCACATAAGTGCCCGATTTGCTTTACAAGGCACAAATATATGTGATATAATACAGTTAGGCATAAATATGCCCAAAGGAGTTATATTTTTATGAAAAAATTTTCAGTAAGGAAAATAGTTCTTTCCTCAATCGGCTTGTTCGCAAGTATAATGCTTCTCATCGGGTTAGCGTTTAACGTTATCGCCTACGAGATGCCGGGGCTCAGCGGAGCCGCAAGCAGCGCGGTATCTAGCGCGTTAGGTACGGAAGCCAACGGGTTTACGATGTTGTCTTTCGAATTTCCCGATTTTTTACACGCGAGCATATTGACGTACTTAGAAGAAGATCTCTGCAAAATATTCGAGATACTTTTAGGCGTTACCTCTCTTTTAACGCTTATCGTTTCTATCGGCGCAATTGTTTTAATCGTACTCGCGTTCTTGCGTTTCGAATCGAAAAAGAACGAAAAAACGCTTAAATTGACGCTCGTCGTAGGCTTACTTCTTTCCGCGGCGCACGGAATACTCGCTATCGTTTTTACTTCTATCGTTCAATCCGCGCTTAACGAACAGGTTGAGCGGTTGAATAGCGCACTCGGTCAAATATCGGGGTCGCTCGGTTCGACGCAAAACACGCTCGGCAAGTTTAGCACGGTCGCGTTTATATCTTTTATCTTTCAAGCGGTATGCTTGGCGGCGTACGTGATTTGTTCTAAAAAGATAAAAGAAAAAGGAATTGTGCCCGCAGCCACGGTTAAAAACAACTCGGACGCACCGAAAGAGGACGTTAAAAGCAAAGAGGCTTCCTTGGAAAACTTGATTGCGTCGGAACTCGAGATAGCCAAACTTTTAACCGAATACAAAGATCTTTACGAAGCGCAAATTATATCCACCGCGGATTATATGGATAAAAAAGTTAAACTGTTGCGTTTCTCTGAAAAACGTATTAAGGGCGGAATTGCCGCTATGATTAACAAATGCTCGTTCGAGGGCGTAATCAATATGGAAAGACAAGTGATAAAAGTCTTGAAAGAATACGATAAACTCGCTAAAACGGGAATTATTTCAGATAGCGATTTCGTGGAGAAAAAGTCGGCTCTTCTTACAAGCGTGATAGATTAACCGCTTAAAAATAACGAATATATTTATAAAGTGCAAACCGATTTCGGCTTTGCGCTTTTTTTTACGTTTTTAGTATCGACTTTTTTATTGCCTCTCCTCGCGCGCGTGCGCGCGAGCGCGCGTAACGTATATAATGTTTACCGCAGAGATTCTTCGTCGGTATCGTCAGAGCGAACGGGACTCAGAATGACCGTTAGCGTAGAAATTGAACGGTTCGTTAGGCACAATTGCTTGCGCGGTTTTTATTGTTACTTTCTAACGATAACCTAACCGTTGGTTATATATTTTTTAGTATGGATAATAACGTAATAAAAAACAGATTAAGCGAAGAATTAAAAAACTGCGGTTTAACTACGATAGAAATAGCAAAGCGTATCGGTGTTTCACCGGAAATGCTTACACAATACAAAACGACGAAGAAATTTCCTAAATTAGATACTTTTGCGCGCCTATGCAAAGAACTCGATTTAGACGCGAATTATATCCTTGGCTTGGTTTAATGTAGTTTTACTTTCTTTTCGTTTTCTTCTTCAAAAAAAATTTTAATTTTTTTTTAAAAACTTTTAAAAATCACGTTAAAACGCTTTACTTCTTTAGCGGAATGAAGTATAATATAGATACTTTAACAGATTAAAGTGTTAAAGCAAAATAAAAAATTAAAAGTTCAGTACAAGGAGAACAAAAAAATGAAGAAATTACTCACAACACTCGTAGCAGCAATACTTTGCATAGCAACTTGCTTCTCACTCACCGCTTGCGGAAACA